>NZ_JAUBUG010000023.1:0-81807 GCF_036705345.1 Microcoleus sp. B3-D2 | reverse complement strand
TTTTTGGATAGGCAAGCGTGTAACAACTCTGCTGCCTATCTTTTTTTACCACAAGTTGGCTCAATCCTTACTAAATATGGGTTTGGGGCGGGTCGTCACCCCCCCAGCTCACAAGGAAGAAAACCTGGGACGACTGGCGGCGGAGTCAACATTGCGCCAGCTCGTAACTCAACTCTTAAATTCTGGAATGAGTCTGGAACAGATAGCGCAAATGATGAATTTATCAACCGTGGAAGTGAGACGATTGGTAGGGGAAAACTTTTGAACATCGATCGCACTTTTCCCAGATATCAAGGATAGTGCGATCGAAGTATGGGACAAAATGTGAACAGTCAACAGTCAACAGTCAACAGTCAACAGTCAACAGTCAACAGTCAACAGTCAACAGTCAACAGCCCACAATTAGCTAATGACTAGAAAGGCTTATTCGTAGGTTTAAAACCCTGCTTTTGAAAATAGGTTCTAAATACCTCTTGAGCAATTGGTGCCGCCGCTACAGCACCATATCCTCCGCCTTCAACTATAACTGCGATCGCAACTTCAGGTTTGTCAGCAGGAGCAAAACCTACATACATAGAATTGTCAGGATGACCGGGCATTTCCACAGTCCCAGTTTTGCCAGCACTTAAAGGAATAGTACCGTCATTCATGCCGCGGCCTGTACCTTTTTTCACCACGTCAATCAATCCTTGTTTAACGACATTTAAAGTGGCAGGCTTAATACCTGTTTGAATTTTTTGAGTTATAGGAGTATTGGTTTGAGAAGCCAACAAATGCGGCTGCACTCGCCAACCACCGTTGGCAACAGTTGACACCATCACAGCCAATTCTAGGGGAGTACAAAGTACCAAACCCTGACCGATCGCCATTGTTACCGTATCGCCCACATACCAATCTTCCCCATACATTTTCTGTTTCTCTGCTGGGATCGGAACTTGACCGTGATTGGCGGCGTCCAACCCCAAAAGCTCTAAATTAATAGTACCGCCAATGCCCATTTTCTTAGCCCATTTCGCCATTTCTTCCGGCCCGGCTTCCATGCCTACTTGATAGAAAAACGTATTGCTGCTGTAGGCCAAAGCATCGCGGAAACCGATCGTGCCGTAACCGGCGCCGTGTTCGTTAAAGGAAATTCCGCCGATGTTAATTGAAGAAGAACTTACCAAAGTAGAGTCAGGAGAAAACTTGCCAGACTCCATCCCGGCTACAGAAGTTACAATCTTAAAAGTGCTACCGACTGGATAGCCTTGGACGGCACGATTTAAAAACGGTTTTTCTGGCCCTTGCAGCCGATCCCATTCTTTTTGAGTTACCTTGCGGGTGAAAATATTGGGATCAAATGTCGGCCAACTAGCCATTGTTAAAAGAGCTCCGGTTTTTACGTCGATCGCCACAACTGCACCCAGGCGATCGCCCAAAGCTTTTTCCGCAGTTTTCTGCATATCTAAATCTAAAGTTAGCTGCACCGGTTTGCCGGGAATAGGCTCTTTTACACCTAAATCTTGGATTTCCTCGCCCTTAGCATTCACCTCGATTAAACGGTTTCCCCAAACGCCCTCTAAAGTTGAATTGGCTAATTTTTCAACTCCCATTTGACCGACGAGCATCCCCATCGGATATGCAGGATTAGCTTTTAATTGCTCTAAACTAGCTTCGCCGACGTATCCCAAAAGGTGAGCTGCTAATTGCTGGTGGGGATTGTCTCGGCTCGATTCTACGCGAATTTCAACTCCCCGCAAAGCATTAGTTTGTTCTCCCAAAGCGACGAAAGTACCGACATCGATATCTTTACTAATTCGCACTGGTAGGGCTGATTTGTAGCCAACGGCATCGATTTTTTTGATAATTTCGGCCGCGGGAAGTTTGACGATCGGGCCCAGTGTAGCGGCGATCTCTTGCCACTCCTGGGCCGATCGCTCTTTTGGCCACACATAGACCGATCGAGATACGCGGTTGGCCGCAAAAATTTGGCCGCTGCGGTCTAAAATTTGACCGCGAGTCGCTGGGACTGAAACAGGGCGAATGCGGTTATTTTCCGCCCGCTGTCGGTTGTAGGCTCCCTGTACCAGTTGCAGTTCGGCTAGACGAAATATTGGTAGCGTCACCAAGGTAGTGACGAACAGCATAAAAATCATAACTTGGAGCGAGCGGCTGCGTTGCCGTGCAGGATTGTCCAAGCCATTTTTGTCTAATCGGATTTTAGAGTTAAAAGAAAAATCGCCAGCCATATTAATTAATCTGCTCTTTTTATTCAACTAACAGGTTGATACGGTTCCCATCCGGATGATTTGGCAGATGATACAGGGATTATAACTTCTAACTCTTTAGTAACAGACATAAATTCTGTCTATTGGCAGACGAATCAGCCGGATTGTGTGATTAGCGTAGATGTTAAATATCAGGTTTTTGTGACAATTCAACTGTTAAGGAGGTAAGAGCGCTGTGGAACCGATCGATTTTTTGATTGCTTGGCTCGTGACAGGCAGCAGCTTGCTGCTAATTTCTCAACTGCCGATCGGCGTAGAAATTGACAGCACACCGAAAGCAGTAATTTCCGCTGCGGTTTTGGGAATTTTGAATGTTTTAATTTTGCCAATTCTGAAAGCAGTTTTTTTCGTGCCGAACCTACTAACGCTGGGATTGCTTTCCGGCCTGTTTGCTTTTGTAATGAATGTGATTGTTTTTGCCTCGGCTGCGAAGTTAGTTGAAGGATTTAGCTTGCGGATGGGTCTTTGGAGCGCGGTACTGGGGGCGATCGCCTTGGCTGTAGTTAGCAGCTTTATCAACGGCGCACTGATCTAGCAACTTCCCCTGATAAAGGGCGATTGAAATCGCCCGATATTTCCCACCCTTACCTTGCGAGTTTAGTTTGTCTAGAACCGATTTCAATCGCCGAATATTTCTTCTCCCTTCTCCCTTCTTCCTTGTCCCCTCTTCCCTCTTCCTTCTTCCCTCTTCCTTCTTCCCTCTTCCTTCTTAGTTCCCAATTGCCGACTTATAGGCTTTCACCTTAAGATCGATCCCAGTAATATCTGTCCCCACAACAACAGCCACCGCTCCTAAATCCAAGGCTTTTTTAGCCATTTCCGGCCCCGATATCCCGCCTTCGCAGATAACGGGAACCTTAAGCTTTTCTACCATTTCCGCAAGCAAATCAAATCCCGGCGGCGAAAAATTTTCCGTTTGGGCAGTATAGCCAAAAAGAGTAGTTGCTACAGTATCTGCACCCGCTTCGCTTGCCGCGATCGCAGCTTCTATTGTATCTACATCTGCCATCACTAATTTGCCCAATTCACTGTGAATTTGCCCGATTAATGTCTTTAAGTCTTCGCCACCAGCAGGACGGTTTCTCAAAGTAGCATCAACGGCAATAATATCAGCTCCAGAAGCCGCGATCGCCCGCGCGTCTTCAAACCGAGGAGTAATGTAAATCTCGCATCCCGGCAATTGCTGCTTCCAAATCCCAATTATGGGAGCGGATATCTGTTTTCGCACCGCTGCAATGTGAGCCGGAGTGTCAATCCGCACGCCCGAGGCACCTCGATTGATGGCGGTTCGAGCCATTGCCGCAATTACGATCGGATCGTGCAGCGGCGAATCAGCAGGTGCTTGACAAGAAACAATTAATCCTGTAGGAATTTGACAATTAATCATGGGGAATAGGGAATGGGGAATGGGGTATCGGGCATCGGGTATCGGGCATCGGGCTTTTTTTGTAATTTATTCCCTGTGCCCTATTGAACTCAAATAAGCGTTAAGTTTTGGTAGTAGTTTATCGACAATTGGTTTAAATTTGCTTACTTCTTCGCTGGTGATAAGTTGTCTAGCATAGGCTAATCTTAACCAGTTTACTGTTTCGTACAAAGAGCCTCTAGCAATTTTTACAAAACGCCGATTATCTTGGTCATTATAACGACCTCTTCCTTCAGCAATATTAGCACAGACACTATCTGCCGACCGAACTATCTGTTTGCCCATCGTATCTTTTGTGAAGTAATCCCATTTTTTAACAATCTCCCAAATCTGATTCGCCAAACTTTCCGCCAACTTATAAACCTCTAATTCCTCAAAATCAGGTCTTCCCATAATTACGTCAAAAACTCAATTATATTAAATGCCCAATGCCCCATGCCCAATGCCCCATCCCCCATGCCCAATGCCCCATGCCCCATCCCCCATGCCCCATCCCCCATGCCCCATGCCCCATGCCCCATGCCCCATCCCCCATGCCCCATGCCCAATGCCCCATCCCCCATGCCCCATGCCCCATGCCCCATGCCCCATGCCCAATTACCCATTACCAATCCCGGTCATTAAAGAAATAATTTTGTCCAGCAATTGCTCAGGGTGAATCGGTTTAGCCAAACACTCGTTAGCTCCCGCCGTCACGAAAGATATCTGATCGGGCGGAATTTCATTAACGCTTAAAGCTAGAATTTTGATATTTTCAGTAGCGCGTTTTTGGCGCAGTTGGTGAATAATTTCGCAGCCATTCATACCGGGCAAACGCATATCCACAATCACAGCATTGGGCTGCAAAAGTTCAATTTGTTCCACCGCCGCCGAACCTTCAATCATCCACACCACTTGCAGTCCTGCGGCTGTCAGGATATCGCAAATGAGCATGGCAGTTTCTTCATCTTCTTCCACGAGTACGAGGCTGCCCCGCGAGGAATAATGCAGCGGTAAAGATGAATTAGATTTTTCATAGGTTAATTTTGTGGATTCATCTTTGATTAGAGTTTGGATGGGTATAAAAACGGTAAAAGTAGAGCCGACATCAACTTGAGAGTTGACTTCGATCGCGCCGCCGTGAAGCTCTACTAACTGTTTAGTTAAGGCCAATCCCAGACCGGTGCCGCCGTATTCCCGGCGGTAGGGGGAATCCAACTGCTGGAATTTTTGAAACAAAAGCGATCGCTGATTTTCGGGAATTCCAATGCCAGTATCTTTGATTTGAAAAACAGCGGTACTGCCAGCAGGTGCAGTACCGGGCTGCCGCACTGCAGGCGTTCGATTTTTATCTTCTGTCACCCAAACTCGCAGGATGACTCGCCCGCCTTTGGGAGTAAACTTAATCGCATTTCCTAAAAGATTGAAGAGAATTTGTCTCAAGCGGCGCGGGTCAGCGATGAAGCGATCGCACTCTTGTTTTATCCGCTGTTCTTGCAGCAGTTCCACGCCTTTAGCCGCAGCTTTTTCTTTGAGAGCGTGCAGACTCTGAGAAGCTAATTTAGAAAGTGAAAATTCACTAATTTTTAATACTGCTTTTCCCGCTTCTACTTGCGATAAATCTAAAATATCGTTAATTAATTCTAATAAGTGGTCGCCGCTGTCTCGGATAGTTTGCAGGTACTGCCGCTGCTTTTGCACCGGCACTTCTTTACTGCCAACTTTGCCGTAAGACCACCGCAGCAGCGTGTCGGAAATGCCGATGACGCAGGTGAGGGGAGTCCGCAATTCGTGGCTCATAGCTGCCAAAAATTCGCTCTTGGCGAGGCTGGCAGACTGGGCGGCCACCAGTGCATCGCGCAGTTCTTGCGTGCGCTCTATTACGCGCTGTTCAGAGGTGCGCTTTTGCTGCTGGACTTGTGCATAAAGTTCGGCTTGGTAAATGGCGATCGCCAAATGTTCTGCTATTTGCCGCAAAAATGTTTTTTTGCTTTCTTCCCACTCCCGAAGAGTACACTGGTGGGCAATTAGCAGCCCCCACAACTCGTCTTGAACTACGATCGGCACTAGCAACTTCGCGCGCACCTTCGCCCGCCGCATCAACTCTAAAAAACAAGGCTGCGAAGAGTAAGTTGTTTCCACATCCGCGACGCACAAAGCCAAACCTTTGCGATATTTCTCTCTGTCAATGACTCCATTGGTAAAACACTGTGCGTCTTCACTAAAATTTAGTACAGACGAGATAGCATCGTTGGCTAAAGCTTCGTAGGTGACGCGACCTAAATACAAGTAAGACCCGGAATATTCTTGGATTTCGCCCGATCCAGAAACCGCCGCAGGTATTTCTTTAGCTAACTCGCCATTGTGCGGCGCTGGCACTTTTTCAAATTGATAGATTAACAGGCGATCGACCTCCAAAAACTCTCGCACTCGCTCCACTGCTTTTGACAAAATTACAGGCAATTCCAAACTCTGGCGGATTTGAGTTGTCACCTGATTCAAAAGTCGCTCTTGTTCTAGCTGCTGCTGCAAAGCATCTTCTACTGGCTGACAAAATGAAATGCAGGGACTGGCAATTTGTAAGTGATTGACGGCTTCGGGAATCTGGAGCTGTAGCGTTTCAGGATCTATCACTTTGGGCGCGGAATTTGACTCTATTTCTGTTTGGTAGTGTGGGGGTGGGGGACTGTTTGGTTTGGCATCTGAAGCGAGAATATCCAGCAAATTTAGGGTAAATTCGCTTTGAACAACTGCCGAGTTGGGCTGTAGATTTTTAATTCCTTGTTTGAGGGCGCGAATGTCAATTTGCCCTGATAGTGTCGGCGTTATTTCTGCGAGTTTGTCTGCGAGGGGAGAGAGGAAAGTGGCGATCGCCCCGGGGTCGAAAGTCAACTGCACATTCAATTGCGAATGGAGATTTTCTTCGCTGTGCTTGTGTCCGTTTGTTGCGAACTCATCTAATAGATTGCCCCGCAGCAGCGCGCTAAAATGATCTGATACCACTGCTGCAAACCTTTCCGACGAATTTTCCCGATTTTGAGAATCAGCGATGGCATCGTCGGTAAGCCAAATCGCCCCTGGGATTTCAGCCATTTGCTGTAACAACTGGTAAGCAGCCTCAAAGGTTGCTAGTGGCAAAGTCCGATTTAAGGTTTTTGGTTTCAATCTAGATATTTTCCCGATTGTTTTAAAGAACAAAATATGAATGCCCCTGTTGTAAGGACGGAACTTGGGACACAGCAGGCGCGGCCCATCCAACAGACTTGAGATGACAGTAGTCAGAAAGTAGGTAATAGAAGGCCCCGGAGCCAGAGAGCTAATTTCTCCATATAGTTGTCATCTTTCTTCTGGGCGAGTGACCCCCGCTGCAGCGCTTTACGAGCGCGAAAGCGGTAGGAGGAAACGGGGGGAAGGGATACGGCTATATAATCGATCGCTTCTGGTTGTGTTTGTGAACCGGGTTGTTGATGGAAACTAAGCAATTCCACTCCCATTGCTGGGGTGAAGTTAGCACGCGCCTTTGTTTTCTGAGCTGATGCGCCTAATGGCACGTCCTTAACCCAAATAAAAATGTTTAACCCTTAACGACAGAACAGGGAACTAGCTACGCATCCCCTTGGTGTCATTACTCAAAAAACCTAGACATCAAAGGTCTCAGGCTGGTCAACTGAAAATGAAGTTTTAGGCCCCAAGCCCAGTCACTTCCGTGCTGGGTCTTTGACTACTTTCAACAATCTTATTCCAGTATTATATTAATATATAATTTGTTAACTTGTACTTAACGCTATCCGGGTAAATGAGCAATCTAACTCAACTCACCCCCGATTTCACGATCGGACATCTGCCGTGTCACGACTTCCAAGTGAGCGCTGCAACTCCAGGACAGGTAGTGGCTGAAAGATTTGAGCAAGAACCAGACCTGCCGGGAGTCATTATTACTCATGAATCACAAGTATTGGGCATGATTTCTCGCGTCAAATTTCGAGAGCAAATGAGTTTTCCCGATCGCGTAAAACTTTACGGCTCACACCCGATTCGAGCCTTGTTAGATTTTATTAGAATTCCGCCTTTGGTGCTTTCGGAAAACTGGAAAGTTGACGATGCCGTGCAAGCCTCTTTCAACAGGCACCAAGACTTGATTTATGAACCGATTATTGTGGTAATGGACAACCAAAGCTACCGCATTTTGGACGTTCAAACTCTGGTAATTGCCCAGTCGAGACTTTTATCGCAAGCTAACAAAGTTATTCAAAAATACCGAGTAGAGAGACACAAGTATTTGGCGCTGCTTCAACAAGAAAAGGCTAAGGTTCACGAATGTAATGAGCTTTTAAAAATTCAACAACGTCAAACAGAAAAGTTGCAGACCAGTCCCAATTCCCAGCAAGTGGCACTGGTTAAACAAGCTGAAGAAATTGCTCAAATGAATCAGCGATTTGTGAGGATTGCAAAACTGATTTCTTCGGAAGGTCGCCAAGCATTTCAAGCTACTTTTCAAGGTGCTAATTCTATTTGCAACAATACAGATAAAATTTTGGGCGTGGGCAAAGCAATAGCTAATGATTTAGAAACGGTTAACCGTACTTCCCGAACCATCCGGGAGGCGATCGAACAAGTCAGGCATTTAGCAGTACAGGTGGCTGTAGTTACCAATCAAATGGGAAGTCAGCCCAGCGGTCTGAGCAAAGTGAGTCTAGAAATTGGCAGACTGGCAAGTAAAACTTTTGAATTGGGGACTCAAATGGAGCAAATTGCCAGTCGGTTTAAACTTCGAGTTCACGAACTCACGGAGGCAGCAAGAGCGGGTGCTAATGTGGCTAAATCAGTGACGATTAAGATCGATCGCGCAGAAATGGCCCTGCTAGAGTTGGAAGAATTAATAGCGGAAAAAAATTTCAATTCATTGACCGCTATCCAAGAACCTTTGGGAGTCATAAAAAGTGTTACCGCTAATTCTTTAGTTCGAGAGATAGAACACGCCGAAGTAGCGGTTTCCGAGTTGAAAGACTTAGTTAAACATCAAGATTCCTCGCAATATCTGATTCAAAAGATTCAGCAAGCGCTGAAGTCCAAAAAACCATAAAATTCCAGCCCGAATCTAATGAGGTATTTTGAGAGTAAAAAATTTAAAATAATAATTTACAATTATTCTATTCACTAAAACTATTTGTTATACTGAAGGTGGGGATTTTTAAATTCCGTTGTGAAAACGCTATTTAATTAAGCCCAAAAACAGATAAAAAGTTCCAAAAAGAGTTGGAAGGACAGGTGACGGGGATGAAAATCCTGCTGGTAGAAGATGACACAGTTACAGTCAGTTTGCTGACTCAATCGCTGAACTCTCACAATTACAATGTTAATGCGGCCGCAGACGGTGAAACAGCGTTGTATTTGGTGCAGGCATACGATTACGACCTGATTGTTTTGGATGTGCTGATTCCTAAACTCGACGGCATTAGTTTGTGTCGAAAATTGCGATCGTCCGGTTGCCAAATGCCGATTTTACTGCTGACAGCGCTAGATAGCAGCAACGATCGAGTCCAAGGTTTAGAGGCGGGTGCAGACGATTATGTGGTCAAACCCTTTAATCTCGAAGAATTAATCGCTCGAATTCGGGCTTTGCTGCGCCGGGGTAAGGCAACTTTGTCGAGTACAAATTTGACATGGGAAAAACTGCAAGTCAACCCGGACACTACGGAAGTAACTTATGCCGAAAAAGTGCTGCACTTGACTCCCAAAGAGTACAATTTGCTAGAACTTTTCCTAAGAAATCCCCGGCGCATTTTCAGTCGCAGCGCCATCCTCGATCGCATTTGGTCGGCCGGCGAATTTCCTCAAGAAGAAGCCGTTACCGCTCACATCAAGGGGCTGCGGCAGAAGCTGAAAGCAGCCGGGATGACAGTAGATTTAGTGGAAACCGTGTACGGATTGGGCTATCGGCTCAAAAGTTTGCCGGATGAGATTGAGAGCCAACAAGTTGGGCAGGAAACGGCAGAAACTGCTAAAACTCAAGAGACTTTATCTACTGAATCCAGCGGGTCCAGCCAGGAATTAAACAAAGAGGATCGGCGTCTCAAAGTCTTGAATGCGATTGCCCAAATGCGGGGAAATTTAAAAGCTAATTTTATAGAAAAGGTGGCGATATTCGATCGCGCGATCGCTCAACTGAAAAACGGAAGCTTGGAGGGCGAAGTGCGCGAGGAAGCCCAGACCCAAGCTCACAAATTAGTCGGTTCTTTGGGAACGTTAGGCCTGCCGCAAGGTTCGGAATTTGCGCGCCAGATAGAACATTTGTTCAAGGCTGAAAACATCTGGAAACCGGGGACGGCTCAGGAGATTGAGGGATTTCTGCATAAGCTCAAACATATATTCGATCGCCCGTCGCCCGAACCAGAAGGCGATTTGGTTCCTGCGGTTTCCCAAAAGCGCCGAATCCTGATTGTTGATGATGATACTTTTGGGAGCGAGCAACTGAAAACAGTAGCATCCGGTTCCGGCTTCCAGATAGAAGTTGCCAACTCTCCGCAAGCGGCAAGAAATGCGATTTCTCGACAGCCTCCCGACGCGATTTTGCTGGATTTGACATTTTCCAGATCTCAAGAAAACGGACTTTCTCTCTTAGCCGAACTCCGCAGTGAAAAGCCCGAAATTCCGGTGATGGTTTTTAGCGCACACAATCAATTGAGCGATCGAATAGAAGTTGCTCGTTTGGGAGCTTCGGGCTTTTTACACAAATCTATACCCCCAGCAGATATACTCAAAGCAGTCGCCCAACTAATCGACCAGGCTGGCCCTGCTGAAGCTAAAGTTATGGTGGTAGACGATGACGTGCAACTATTAGCTGCACTGCAAGTGATTCTACAACCTTGGGGATTTCAAGTAACAACCTTGGACGATCCCGAAAAGTTCTGGGAGGTACTGGAAACGACTTGTCCGGATTTGCTAATTTTAGATGTGGAGATGCCCGGTTACAGCGGTATCGAGCTGTGTTTGGCAGTTCGCAACGATTTGCGCTGGAGCAAGCTCCCCGTGCTATTTTTGACAGCTCATTCCGAATCGGAAATAGTGCGCCAAATGTTTGTCGCAGGTGCTGACGACTACGTTAACAAGCCGATCGTGAAACCGGAATTAATTGCTCGCCTCCTGAATCGTTTGGAGCGGACTCAACTCAGAAACAGACTGGCTCAGGCACAGCGCTAATCCCATTTTAGATTTAAAAAATTAAAGAATTAAAGAATTGAAGAACAGGGAATGACTGATGAGATATGGGTTTCGATCGCGTACCTACAGTTGTATTCTTTTTTTTAAATGGGATAACTGGGAACAAATATGCAGTGTGTGTCCGAAACAACTCAGGAAGCCTTAGCCAGACTTGGGATTGTTAGATTGCGTGATGCCGACGCGGTGCTTTTGATTGATGCTGGCGCGCCGATCGAGAACACAGGCTAATTTAGAGAAGTATTAATCAAATGAAAGCAATGGTATTGCCCTCAGACACAGACAATCTCAATGACAGCGACGGCGAACAAATTTACGCCCCGGCTGCGATCCAACCTCATGGCATCCTTTTAGTGCTGGAATCTCCTGAGTTGAAAATTTTGCAAGTTAGTAACAATATTTTTGAGGATATCGGCATTTATCCCGAAGAACTTTTGGGCAAATTTTTACAGGAATTTGTCGAAACTGAGGAAATTGAGGCTATAGAAAAAGCTTTATTTGAAAACTGCCATCAATCTAACGGTATCAGATTATCATTCAAAAGTCAAAACCGCCAGTCTTTTTTTCAGGGAACCCTGCATCAATCTAGTTCAGCAGTAATTCTTGAACTCGAGTCTGCTGTTTCCCCAAAACCTAGCGATTCTTTCAATTTTTATCATTTAGTCCAAGAGCCGATAGACAAAATCCACAAAACACAAAACCTGCAAGTGCTGTGTCAGAAAGCAGTTGAAGAAGTGCGGAGGATGATCGGTTTCGATCGAGCGATCGTCTATCAATTTGATGCCACAGGTGCGGGGGAAGTTGTCGCCGAAGACAAAGTAGAAAGTTTGCCTCCTTTCTTGGGACTGCACTATCCGGCTAGCGATATTCCCCCCCAGGCAAGAAACCTGTTCACCATGAATTTAATTCGGTTTATTCCCGATATTAACTGTCAGCCTGTAGAACTAATTCCTCACTGCAATCCGCTGACCGGTCGCCCCCTGGATCTGGGCTTCTCTTTGTTGAGAGCAGTTTCCCCTTGCCATGTTCAATACCTCAAAAACATGGACATTGGTGCTAGCATGACCTTGACATTAATCAAAGATCAAAAACTTTGGGGATTGATCGCCTGTCACCACCCTACACGAAAGTATGTCAGCTACGAAACAAGAAAGGCTTGCGAACTGCTAGCCAAGTTTGTGAATCTAGAACTCAGCTACAAACAAGATAGCGAAAATTGGGAATATTCAATTTATTTAAAAGAAAATTGCCATAAGTTTATCGCCAAAATTTCTCAATCACACTGGTTTGTAGAAGGTTTACTTAAATCCCCAGATGAATTGCTGACCTTAGTGGGCGCTACCGGTGGAGTTGTTTGTGCCAATGAAAACTTAACAACCATCGGCAAAACCCCGGAATTGGTAGAAATCGAGAGCTTAATTGCTTGGATAAAAACTCAAAAAACTAAGGATATTTTTCATACAGATTCTCTCTCAAAACTGTATCCGCCATCCGAGAAGTTTAAAGAAGTTGCTAGCGGTTTGCTGGTACTTGCCCTGTCCGAGATGCAAAATTATTACATTTTGTGGTTTCGTCCAGAAACAATTCAAACTGTCAACTGGGCCGGTAAACCAGACGGGGAAAGTGAAGTTCAACCGGATGGCAGCCGGCCGCTGTCTCCTCGCAATTCCTTTGACTTGTGGCAAGAAACTGTGAGGTTAAAATCTTTGCCTTGGCAGCGGTGCGAAATCGAAATAGCCCGAGAACTTCGAGTTGCTATTACTAGCATGGAGTTGCGGAAAACCAATCAGCAGCTTAGCTTAGCTTTGTCGGCTACCAAAATTGGATTTTGGGACTGGGACGTGCAGAAAAATCGCATAGTTTGGTCGAGGGAACACGAAGAGTTGTTTGGGTTGACCCCGGGCACTTTTGGCGGAACTTATCAAAGTTTTGCAACTTGCATTCACCCAGAAGATTTAAAAAGTATGGAGAATGCTATAAATCAGGCGATCGCCCAGCGATCGGATTACTGTCACGAAACCCGCGTGGTTTGGCCGGACGGCAGCATTCACTGGATTGAGGGGAAGGGTAAGTTTTTTTACAACGAAGCCGGCGATGCAGTGCGGATGGTGGGGACTGTTAGAGAAATTACCGATCGCAAAGCTAGAGAATTACAGTTGCGCCTGTTGGAATCAGTAGTCACCACCACTAACGACGCCGTATTAATTACCGAAGCTGAACCGATTGAGGAACCGGGCCCGCGAATTCTTTATGTCAACCCAGCTTTCACGCGGATGACCGGCTATACGCTAGAAGAAATTGTGGGCAAAACGCCCCGCATCTTGCAAGGAGAAAAAACAGACCGCGCCAGTCTCCATCGAGTTCGGACAGCTTTGAAAACCTGGCAGCCGGTGCGGGTTGACTCGATCAATTACCGCAAAGACGGGACGGAATTTTGGGTAGAAATGAGCATTGTGCCCCTAGCGGACGAAAATGGTGAGTTTACCCACTGGGTATCAGTGCACCGCGATATTAGCGATCGCAAACTTGCTGAAGCCACCCTCCAACAGCTCAACGAACGGTTAGAAATGCGAGTTTTGCAGCGAACCCGAGAACTAGAAAGCTCTCAAGCAGAACTCCGGGAAAGCGAAGCTTTATTTCGCTCTCTGAGCGAGAGTTCCCCCGTCGGCATTTTCAAAATTGATGCTGAGGGGAAATGTACCTATACAAATCCCCGCTGTCAAGCAATTGGTGGCTTCACACCGGCAGCAGCTTTAGGAAAAGGCTGGATGCGGTTTGTTCACCGCGAAGACCTCAAACTAATTCTGTCTAAGTGGTCCCAATCGCAATCGCTAGATGAGGAATTTTCCTGCGAATTCCGCCACATCCAGCGAGACGGAACCATCCGGTTTTGTCGGCTTAAAACAGCTCCAATTTTTTCCGACAGATCTCAACTAATTGGTCACGTCGGCACAGTCACAGATATCACAGAAAGTCGGGCAATTGAGAAAATGAAAAATGAGTTTATTTCGATTGTCAGCCACGAACTGCGAACGCCGCTTGCCTCCATTCGCGGTTCTTTAGGTTTGCTGGCGGCTGGGGTACTGAAAAATAAACCGGAAACTGCCAAACAGATGTTAGAAATCGCTTCGAGCGATACCGAACGGTTAGTGCGTTTGGTCAACGATATTCTAGACTTAGAACGGCTCGAGTCGAGCCAAGTTATCCTCGTCAAGCAGTGGTGCGAGGCCCAGGTTTTGATGCGGAAGTCTACAGAAGCTGTACTTTCTTTGGCGGCAGAAAGTAACATTGAGTTGTCGATTATGCCCGAAACAGCAAAAATCTGGGCTGACCCCGACAGAATCGTTCAAATGTTGGTAAATTTGTTGAGCAATGCGATTAAATTCTCGGCTGCGGGGAGTACAGTAACTGTCAGGGTTGAAGATTTGGGCGATTCCCTACGGGATAGCTACGCTTCACGGGTTTTATTTGAAGTCAAAGATCGAGGGCGGGGGATTCCTGCGGATAAACTAGAAACAATCTTTGGACGGTTTCAACAAGTCGATGCTTCTGACTCCCGCCAAAAAGGAGGTACGGGTTTGGGGTTGGCTATCTGTCGCAGCATCGTGCAGCAGCACGGCGGCAGAATTTGGGCCGAAAGTGTTGTCTCAGAAGGAAGCAGTTTCTATTTCACAGTGCCCGCACCGTTGGAAGGCGAAGGGGGAAAAAGTTTTGAGTTTTGAGATTGCTTCGATCAGATCTCGCGAAAGCTAAAGTTCTTGGAAACACACGCGGGTAGGATGATTTTGGGAGGCTGATATGTCGATTTTTGGCGTTGCACAATTGGAGGATGATGCTTGTGGGGAGTAGGGGTTAGGCGTCCCGCCTGCGGTGAAAATATATCGGACGGGTTCATGGGCCCACCCCACAAAACAATCAAAATCATCCCGCCATTATGGAACGCCCGATTTTTGTGGTCAGGGTTTCATATCAAATCCGTTAGCATCGGAATAGTAAATTCGAGTTCACTGTTGACGGTTGACGGTTGACTGTTCACGGCGTCAACAGTCAACCGTCAACCGTCAACATCATAAGGAGTGTAACCGGAAATGATATCAGTAGGTGAGTGGCAAAATATAGCAACCTCGCTCGATTAGGACGTTCTTAAGTGCTGAAACTCTTAATTTTATTGCTTCTTCCTTCTGCTATATCTGTCAAGAAACCGGGTTGATGAGGCAGCCTGCGTAAGTTTTTTTTCGGTTTACCATGATTAATTTAAAATTAGAGTTTTAATTATGTCAGCAAAGCGCATTCTGGTCATCGATGATGAAAAAAACCTCTGCAGCGTGATTCAGGCCTGTCTGGAACATTTAGGCGGCTGGATTGTACTAAGCGCGCCTGACGGCAGCCAAGGATTGGTTTTAGCTGAAACTCACCTCCCTGACGCTATTCTGTTAGATGTGATGATGCCGGATATTGACGGACTTACTCTGTTTGGTTTGCTGCAAAATAATGCGGCTACTCGGGGGATTCCGGTGATTTTCCTGACGGCTAAGGTGCAGGCGATGGATTTGAGCCAATTTGCTGATTTGGGGGTAGCGGGGGTGATTGCAAAGCCTTTCGATCCTTTGAGTTTGGCACAGCAAGTAGCGGAAATTCTGGGTTGGGAACCGTTGCTTTAAACTCGGGTAAAATACATCGCAGATACCATATCAAACTCGGCAGTTGAAACCGCTACTAGACCCACAAAGTCGGCCCAGCCCGACGGAAGAATCAAGGGGGCATTAAAGCCGGATGACGATCAAAAATCCGCTTTCTCCTTCTCTTGATTGTTGCGAAAATTACGCAATTATGTTAGACAACCCGGTTTATGCGTCCAGGAAATTCCTAGTTTTTCCGGCTATTTTCATAATTTCCTCATTTTTTTGATTTAGCTTTGAGATCGATCGGTGATTGATTAATTTAAACTCTGATTCCCTAGAAGTTCTAGAGATGATCTCAGGGAGTCGGGGTTTTTTGTTACCTAAAAACCCGATCGGCTATCACCGCATTTACAGGCCGAATAACTCCTCCAGAAGTTACGCACACTTGCCTCAAGAACGATTTTTTTCAACCCGGAATCACGGATGCAGCCAAGTTTTTTGCTAAAAAACCAGGTTTCAGCCTGCTAATCAAAGATTTACGCAGATTTCCCTCAGAAACCTGGTTTTTTAACCCAGGAACACAGATAAAACCAAGTTTTTGGCTAAAAAACCCGGTTTTTGCCTAACTGTTGTAATCCCTGCTTCGGCAAAAGTATATTTATCAAAAAAAATTATGGTCTTCATAATTTCCTCATATTTTTTAGATAATATTTAGTCCAAGCTCTTGAGTTGAAAGTCTATGCCATCTCAGCACCATTCCACTGCCAAAGAGCGAACCTGTTGTCAGGAGAGTTCGGGGCAGTGACGGTAATTTCGATTAACTGGTGCTACAGAACAACCAGCCTGAATAAGTCAGGGGTTAGGCAGTGCCTACCACAAAAACCCGGTTTTTAACGGGGAAAAACGGGGTTTGTGCGCCAGTCCTCTAAGTGTTGGCAGGAGAACTCAATGCTACAAAAATTAATAACTGAAGATGTCAGTAACGAGCGGGCTAAAGCCACGCTCGCTTGTAAGAGAAATCAAACAAGCTGTACTGACCAGCCTAAGCCTTAACAGGCTACGTTATTTAGGTCATGACACCCTGGGATGCGAAGCTAGTCCCCTGCCCTGTCGCTAGTAGTTAAACAGTCTTAAAGTCACTGAGACAGTGCTGCCAGCCTAACAAGCCTCTATAACATTGGCGAAGCTAACTTTACCCCAGAAATGGGAGATTGAGGACAACCATATCCTCACCGGAGGGGCAACCATACCCCTCTGCCCCGCGAGGGGATTCAAGGCGATTGAAATCGCCGGGTCGTTTTCCTCTCAGGACTAAAGTCTCTGAGCTTCCCACTTACCGAGTATTTTTGGTGATTCGCGCTCTCGAATAACACCCCACAAATAAGTCGGTCGTTTTGTCCAGAGCCCAACTCGCAATTGCCACTAACCGGCAAAGTCAAGTCTCAGTTAGTTTTTGAAAGAGTGTGGAGATTTTTAAATGTCTGATCAGCTATCTTATAAAGGTAACAACCAGATTCTGTGCTATTACGCAAATGTTACCAACCTAGTTCAGGTGGTTCGGATTGGGAACATTCCTAATTGGTACTTTGAAAGAGTGATGTTTCCCGGACAGCGACTGATGTTTGAAGCTGCTGCAGAAGCAGTCTTAGAAGTTCACACTGGTGTGGTGCCAAGTGCTATTTTATCCGACAAGATTCCCTGCTACGTGCTGCGGGTTATAGAAGAGGTAAGTTCCGAGTTCGAGCTGGTGATGACCGAAGAACGATTGGCTGTATTAGCCGGTTAAAATTCATGAGAAATCAGACGAGATCGAGAACAGCCACAAAAATATTAGTTAACGAGTGTTTGGGGACGGGGAAAATGCAGAAAAATCTTGTCAATATTACCTTAGCTGTAGTCACAGAGGAAGTAGAAATTATCTTGGAGTCTTATCCGAAGCACCCCTACCAACAAGCTTTTTCGCCTTCGGGATTGCGACAAGATTTAATTGCTTATGTGCTCAGCCGAGTTCCTAATAGATATACTGCGATCGACCCCAGCGAGTCGGTGTCAAACCAAACAGTTCAGGTTCGCTGTTCTTCAGAGCAATTGCTGCACATAGAAAATTTGATTCATACTGGAATTCGCGAGGTGCTGCACAGCTATCCGAAGATAGATCGCCGCCTGCCTGAAGAAGTTAAATTGGATTCGAGAGTTGCTAGTTGGCTTTGATAGTTTATTGTAATTGAGGGAGACGCCGAGATTCTCGGCTCTCTCGGTTGGGCGAGGTGGAATTGTGTACTGACTCGATGGTTCAAGACTTTTGGTAATCGCAGCAGCAGTTGCACGGGCCATTGGGATTGACAGCACAGCGCAGAATTTCCGATCGAGCATTAAAACGGCAGCTAGCATCTCCGATAACCCAGATGCCGCTTACAAAAGTTCTTTCCGTCGGCGGTGTGGCCGACTGCACGTACAGGGCAATTTTTTGCAGTCGGTAGCGGCCGGATTTGAGTTGATAGCGGTGGTGGCGTTCCAAAACAGCGTAGGTTTGTCCCTCTAAATCTAGATAGTTCCCCGGTTGTGGCGTCCAATCCAGCCGAATGCTACCTAAATATTGGCGGGGGTGAGAGAGAATCACCTCTACGGGTAAAGTATTTTGTTCCATGTGGCGGTGCGTTCGCGAACTGAACTAAAGGGGCAAATAGTGAGCTAAACCGACATCTTCTTCATCTAGAAAGATAAGTTTTTTTAGAGAGAGTAATTTCGGTTGAGGCGCTAAACTTAACTATAGAACCTTTGGCGATCGGCGGATAGCCGACTAACCAACAGGCTAGGAAATAAACTTCAACTCGCTTGAGGTAACTAAAGTTAAGTTCGATTAGGTTTGATAAAGCAGTACACGCTGATGGTATCGCAACTCGCAGGTTCGATCGATACGCGGTTGAGATTCCTGAACAGATTTTAAGGGTTTGCAGGACTTGGGGTGCTTCGGGTGCGTTTGTACTGAGGACTTCAGTCCTGTGATTTGTATGAGGACTTTAGTGCTCACTACAAACCCAACCGGATTTTCGGCAATCCTAATTCCCAAAAATATGCCATTCCTTCCATGATTCCCCAAGCGCAAGCAGAACTAGCTAAATAATGATTTTCAGTGCCGCATTCGCGATGCCATTCTAAGAGTTCTGATAGAGCATTAGCGACGATTACTCCCCGGACATCCTGTTCAAACATATTGATATCATTGCCAGAATCACCGCAAACTAATGTTGCCTCAGATGGAATTTGTAGGCGCTTTTGTAAATAAGTAAGGGCATTACCTTTATTGCTAGTTTGCGGTAAAATATCCACATCGCGATTGCTGCTAAAAATGATTTGACCTGGCAGTCTCGATTCAGTTAACTTTTGCTGCAAAGTCTGGACAATCGAACTATTTTCTGCTGCTGGTTCCAGACAATAACTGATTTTCCAAGGATTTTGTTCTTTTAGGGATTGGGGTTTAAGCTGGGAAAACTGCTGAGCTAAAGAGGCGATCGCCATTTTATCCCAGTCTTGAGAAAGATATTCCGCCCAATCTAAGTCCAGGGTTCCGTCTTGGTAAATTTCGCTGCCTACACCTGCGATCAAATAGTCTGGTGCTAGCAGTTGCTTTTGGGCAATTAATTCGCAAGTTGAAGCATAAGAACGCCCCGTAGCATAAACCAAATATATTTGCGATCGCTTTGATTGCAAGCGCTGGTTTAAAACTTGAGTTGCTTCGTCATCTCCGACTAGCGTGTTGTCTAAATCTGTAACTAATAAAAACTTCATTTTGGGAATTAGTCAGTAGTCAGTAGTCATCAGCGATCTGGAACCGAGGGCTTCCTAAAATTCTTTTAACTATTTATAAGAATTTGTTAAACCAAACACATTTATAAGCAAGCTTATCGTTTAAGATTGGCCAAATTTAATTTTCAACAAGTGGTGTGAGTGGTATGGTGAATAATTCAACCTCCCTTAAAGCTTTTTGGCTGTCTTTCTTGATTTCTGGTGCGGCAGTGCCTTTGGGGCCGATCGCAGCAACAGCTCAAATTCAGGATACCTCAACTCCAGAAGTTGCGCTAGAAGCGAGTGGAGTCGGTAGGGGCGGTGCCCCCGTGCCCGCCCCCCCAGACGCAGCGCTGGCAGCAGTTAAGATTGAGATACCGCAGTTAGCGGAGATCGCCGCAGAGACTAAATCAGCAGTCTATCGCCCTTTACCCGATACAGATGCAGCATGGGTGAATCGCGCTTTACCTCAAACAGATATAGCAACAGTCGATCGTGCTTTACCCGAAACAGATATAGCAACAGTCGATCGTGCTTTACCTCAAACAGATGCAGCATGGGTGAATCGTGCTTTACCCGAAACAGATATAGCAACAGTCGATCGTGCTTTACCCAAACAAGATATAGCAACAGTCGATCGGGCAACAACAGCCCCAGAAATAACGGGGGCAATTCGCGAATTACCCCCCCAGGAGTTAGAAATTGCAAACTCTCCTCAGTCTCAACAAGTTGCTGAAGCCAGCACAGTTGCCGACATCAGCAGCGAGACGGGCACCGCTGATGACCTCAGCATACAAGAAGACGCAGCACAAGTCACTTCTGTTTCCCAACTGTCCGACGTGCGGCCGACAGATTGGGCTTTTCAAGCCTTACAATCCCTAGTAGAAAGATACGGCTGCATTGCGGGATATCCAGACGGCACATTCCGAGGCAATCGAGCAATGACTCGCTATGAATTCGCCGCCGGATTAAACGCTTGCTTAGACCAAATTACCAAACAACTTGGCGGTTCTACTGGTAATTTAGTCCAGCGAGAAGATTTACTTGCTTTGCAAAGATTGCAAGAAGAATTTGCAGCAGAATTAGCTACTTTGCGCGGTCGAGTAGATGCTTTAGAAGCCCGGACTGCCGAATTAGAAGCCAACCAATTTTCAACTACTACTAAACTAAACGCATTTGCTTGGTTTAATCTGAGTGGAGCTTTTGCGGGCAAGCGAGTCCGAGTTGAAGCAATAAATGGAAATGCTGCTCCGCTCGATCGAGTACCCGGACGCGATCCTGTCACCAACAGACCGATCGTGCAGAGAGTGGACGACCCAGAAATTACTTTCAGCCACTTAGTTTGGTTAACCCTCACTACTTCTTTTACAGGGAAAGACCAATTGATTACACAGCTAGCTGTAGGTAACGGAACTGCACCAGCAAATCAGTATACTTCTCCAGGTCTTTTTAATACCTTTGGCACTCCTTTTCTAGACCAGACTGCTGGGGTGAATCCCAATGAAGTTATCCTGCGAGAACTTTCTTATCAGTTCCCGGTTAGCAACAGCTTGCAAGTAGTAATCGGGCCGAGAATTAATTTCTACCGCTACTTTGACAACAATAATTTTAGCTTTTTCGTGGACGGTGCGAGCAGTTTTAATTCTAACAATAGCACTTTGTTAACTGCTACCAAACGCGGCGCAGGTGCTTTGGCTTTGTGGGATATCAGCCGCCGATTGAAACTGCGTTTGGGCTATTTGGGCGAGAGTATGGAATTTTTGCCCACTCCGGTGTTTAATTCCGCTTCCAATCCGTCTCAAGGCTTGTTTGGTGGGACAAATACGAGTACCGCCGAACTAACATTCAGTCCGAGCGATCGGGCAAATTTGCGGTTTTTGTACAGCCGTTCCAACATCCAGCAAATTGGCGGGCTAATTGGAGCACCGAATGGCAGGCCGATTAACGGTTTGGCAGATGACGGTTTCGGTGGCCGTCTCGGCAATGCTACTGCCAATACTTATAGCTTTAATTTCGATTGGTCACTCAGCCGCCGTTTCGGTCTTTTCGGTCGCTACGGCTACGCCGAAACCAATATATTTCCCAAGACTGACCGACCCGACGGCACGATCAAAACTCAATCTTATATGTTAGGATTTGCACTTCCTGATTTCTTCAAAAAAGGAGCTATGTTTACGGCCTCATTTTTAGTACCTTTTGACGTTACTGGCGGTCGGAGGTTTCTGGTTTCTGGCGGGGGAAATGGTGGCAAGCAGTACGAAATTGAAGCCACTTATTATTTGCCTCTCACCGAACATATTTCGATCGTACCTGCAATTTATGCGATCTGGAATGCCAATAATTTCGATAACAACCCGACAATTTTTGTGGGAAATTTGCGGACGCAGTTTAGTTTTTAACTAAATTAGGACTTACTTGAACCTAATTATAGTATTTTCAGTTGAGTGAGGTACACATTGGTAATGGGTAATGGGGTGCTGACTGCAGAGTACCTGACTCAGTTTAAAACTGCTATATTTAGGGCGCGCTTGGAGCGCCTTACCGCGCTCTTAGTAGGGTATCAAACCACTGATACCAAATCCGCGTTAAAAACCCCTTGATAAGGCTAGGCGATTGAAATCGCTACTACACAAACTGTCGTTCCTAACTGAGAGGGACTAAGAAATCAAGGGGGTTTTTAAGCCGAATGCGGACATAATTAATGGACATGATATCAAATCCGCGCTTCATCGTCGGGCGTAAAATCGAGTCAACAGTCAACACTCAACCATCATTCAGTTTTTCGACGGACAGTTAACAGCCAACAGTCAACAGCCAACAGCCAACAGTCAACAATCATGAGGAGTGCAACCGGAATTGATATGATATCCTGATTAGCGTCGTCCTGATGTCAACGAATTGGAATTTCGATGATAAATTCAGTGCCTTTACCGGGTTCTGAGAGGCACTGCAATTTGCCGTTGTGTTTTTCAACGACAATTTGGTGCGAAATTGATAAACCCAAACCTGTGCCTTTACCTACGGGTTTTGTGGTAAAAAACGGGTCAAACAAACGCACAATCTGATCTTCGGGAATGCCCATACCGTTGTCTTTGATCCGAATTAAAATGCTCTTGTCCTCAATCGTTTCAGTTTGAATGGTAATAGTAGGACAGATAGAATTTGCGGTGTCTTTTGCTTGGCTGCTGCTTTCTTCCAAGGCGTCGATAGCATTTGCCAATACATTCATAAACACCTGATTTAACAGTCCGGGATGACAGTTTATTTGCGGCAGTTCTCCGTATTCTTTGATAACTTTAATGCCCTGCCATTTTGCCTTGGCTTTCAGCCGGGTGTTCAACATTAACAAGGTACTTTCTAAGCCTTCGTGAATGTCGGCAGTCTTGATTTTAGCTTCGTCTGCCCGCGAGAAATTGCGAAGAGTTTGAATAATTTCTACAATGCGCTCGCATCCGGTCTGCATCGAACTGAGCAACTTGGGCAGGTCTTCTGCTAGAAATTCTAAGTCTATATCATCGGCTTGTTGCTGAAGTTTTGCTGGGGGATTCGGGTACTCTTCTCGATACACCTGTACGATTTCTAATAAGTCTAGAACGTACCCTCGGACGTGGCAGAGGTTGCCAGCGACAAAGCCAACTGGGTTGTTAATTTCGTGGGCAATTCCTGCTAGCACCTGTCCGAGGGAAGACATTTTTTCGGTTTGTACTAACTGCATTTGAGTTTGCTGCAAGTCGCTCAAAGCTGTTTGCAGTTCTTGGGATTTTTGCCGATCGCGATCGGCGGCGGCGGCCCGTTCTTCCTCAACTCCGATCGCGCCGGCAATAATTCCGATCAGCTTGCAGTCGGCTTCGGTGGGCGCGATCGACTCGGTGTAGACAACGCACACCGCACCCACGTAATTGTCGCCCAGCCGCACTGCTTGTCCCAGATAGCTTTGCAGTTGGTAGCGGATGACAGCGGGATCGGTTTGGGCGTAGATCGTGTTCTGCAAGTCAGGAATTGCAACAGCCCGATCGCTTCCTTTGCTGCATACGTCGGTGCAGATGTGGCCCTCGGCGCGATCGACCAGCGGGTAGTCCGGCGGCGCTTGCCAAGTCGCGATCGCTTGCAGCAGACCGCCACCGACGCGGCTGTAGATGGCGCAGCTTCCGCCCAAAAGCTCGCCGGCTAAGGATGTCAGCCGCTGGATGTTCTCAGCGGCGTCGGTGGTGAATCCCAAAAAGCACTCGTTGATTTTGCTGAGGCGGTACTCTGCTTGCCTGCGCGCCGTCATGTCGCGGGAGTTGATCACAATTCCTTTCACAGCGGGGTCTGCTAGCAAGTTGATGCCGACACCTTCAAGAAAACACCAAGAACCGTCAGCGCGCCGGAAGCGACCTTCTAGGGCGATCGAATCGCCTGGATTTGCGATCAGTTTTTCGCAGTCGGACATCACCGAGGGAAGGTCGTCAGGGTGGATTAAATCGAGAGCAATTTGACCGGCGAGTTCATCGAATTCGTAGCCCAAAACTCTTTCTACAGAAGGGCTTTCGTAAACAATGCGACCGCTGGCGTCCAGAATAGTAATGATGTCGGAACTGTTGAGAATCAGCGATCGCCACTTAGCCTCATTTTGAAACAAAGCTGACTCGGCTTGTTTGCGATCGGTAATATCCTCTACCATTTGCAAAAGAAACTGTGGCGTTCCCTGACTGCTGTCGATGACAGAGGCGCTGAGGCGTCCCCACCTGATGCTGCCGTCTTGGCGGAGGTAGCGCTTCTCGATTTGGTAAGCTTCGCGGGAGCCCGCGACCAACTGTTGGCGCAACTGGCGCGAAACTGGTGCGTCTTCCGGGTGCGCGTAGTCGTCGAGGCCGACACCTCGCAGTTGAGCTTCCGAGATCCCCAGCATAGCTTGAAATGCCGGGTTAGTGGCGATCGCAACACCTTCGAGGGTAGCGACTACCATGCCGATCCCAGCGCGTTCAAAAATTGCCCGAAACCGCTGTTCGCTGTCTCGCAAAGCTGCGTCCGCTGCCACTTCCTGCGTGATGTCCCGCCCCGCCACGGCCAAACCTTTGCGCGAACCGTCGGGGTTGAACAGCGGCACTTTCCGCACTTCAAACAAATTGCTGCCGCCTGTGGGCAAGGGGACAATTTGGCTGCTGGAGGTAAGAGTGCCTGCTTGCCAGGTGGTTTCGTCGGTTTCCTGCCAAGTTAGCAGGATTTCTCTGACTCTCGGATCGGCGGCGGCAGCGAGTTCGGCAGTAGTTTTACCCTGGTAGTCTGCGGTTTCCCAGCCCAAAAGTTGGAGGGCGCAGTCGTTGGCAATCAGCCAGCGCCCCTCGCTGTCTGTGAGGTTGATCGCGTCGGGGACGGCGTTAATCGCGGTTTTCAGCCAGTATTCTTGATTTCGCAGCGCTGCTTCGGCTTCTTTGCGGGCGGCGATTTCGGCGACGGTTCCTTCGTAGTAAAGGAGTTCGCCGCTTTCGTCGCGGACTTCGCGCACGTTTTCCGAGATCCAGGTAGTGCTGCCGTCTTTGCGGCGGACGCAGGACTCAAACTCTTTCAGGGAGCCATTTTTGGTAATTTCTGCAATGAAGGAAGCGCGGCGGCCGCGATCGGCGTAAAGGTTTTTTGCCGAACATCTTGCGATCAGTTCTGAGGGCGAATCGTAGCCGTACATTCGGGCGAGTGCCTGGTTGGCGCTGAGGTAGCGCCCGTCTGGGGCGGTTTGAAATATGCCTTCGGTGGCGTTTTCAAAGATGCTGCGGTATTTTGCCTCGGCTTGTTTGAGGGCTTCTTCTGCTTGGAAGCGATCGGTGATATCAGATTGGACGCCGATGAAGTGGGTAACGAGCCCGCTGCTGTCGCGCACCGGCGAGATGCTGAGTTCGTTCCAGAAGGCGGTGCCGTCTTTGCGATAGTTTTTCAGAACTACTTTGCAGTCATGCTGTTCTTTCAGGGCCACACGGATTTGATCGACGGCTGCGCGATCGGTATCCGGGCCTTGCAGGAAGCGGCAGTTCTTCCCGATTATTTCGGTGCGATCGTAACCTGTAATCCGCTCGAAAGCCCCGTTGCAGTAGACTATAGGCTTGTCCGGCCGGGTAGCGTCCGCGATCGCGATGCCGTTGCTGGTAGCTGCCAGGGCGCGATCGTACAGCCGAAATACTTCTTCTATTAAATTCGGTGTGCCGCCAGTACGAGTCGGCGATAGCGTTTCAGAAGGAATGCTTATATCTATCTGCATGATTTTCTATAAATTGAGTTTATTGTAGAGATCTCGACTGGCTGCACACCCTAGACTTTAACAGAATTGCCTGTTTTCCACAGGCAGAAGGTAGAAGGCTATTATGCAGAATTTTGGCGGTAAATTCTACCTAAAAAAAATCTGGCTTCCCTCGTTTTTTTCCTCTTTGCTTCTGCCTTGTGCCTTCTACCTTCAAAGGAATCCTACTTGTTAATTTATAATAGCTGTTCCCGGGATCACTCTATCTTTGGTATGGTTTGCTTGGCAGGGTTTAGGTAGCTTACAAGTTCGGGCATTTATTTTTTTGAGTGAATCAAAATCTGATGCCCGGAGTCTCTATTGAAATATTTGGAATAAAAGATATAGGATTTAAACGATTCCAAATATCCAATAAAAAAACCGGAAAAATTAATGTTGAACGAACACAGCAAGTTCTGAAATATCGTCGAGCGCGAAAGTCGGTTCTAGGGCGAGACACTGAGCGCGATCGCCATATCCGTAAGCCGCCCAACAAACATCTATCCCAGCATTTTTAGCAAACAGCAAATCAATCGCTGTATCGCCAACCATTAAAATTTGACTGTTATCCAAGTCCGGGAACAGCGGTTTAATAATTGAGTGAAAAACCGCCGCCTCGGGTTTCATAATCATTTCTCCGTTGTCACCTAAAATCAAATCAAAAAAACTGTGAATTTTCAATTTTTGCAGTAACGAATTTACCAAACTAACGTGTTTGTTGCTAAAAACTCCCAAGCTCAATCCCGACTTGCGCGCCAACTGCAAGACTTGCTTTGTCCCGGTAAATAACTCTACCTGCTTTTCACCTTCCGTCCGATAATAAGAGCGGTAAGTTTCCACCCATTCAGGAATTGCGCTTTCCTCGATCGCCGGATGCAGGATTTTAAAAGTATTTGGTAAATTGATGCCGATCGTACCTATAATAGTATCAGCAGCGGGCGGGGTAATATTGAAAGTTTCAAAAGTTTTTGTAAAGCAAAATACAATAGCTTTGTGAGTAATTGCTAAGGTGCCGTCGAAGTCAAAAATAATTAACTTGTACTTACTCATATTTCTGAAAATTTTCAATAGAGCAACCGGAGGTTTCCAATGATATAATAGCATTATTAATCTCTAAGTCACAAATTATAAGTATCATCTTTAAACATTCAAGAGGTCAACATGAGTGTCACCGAACAACCAGAAATTATAGCAACAGATTTCCCTGACCACACTCAATTACCCGACTCCGACGGTACTTTTGTAAAAAACTTCCAAGAACATCCTCAAAGCATCCTGTTAACAACATCAATCCGACCGATTTTAGACCAAATTCATCCCGACGGACAATACTGCATCGGTCAAGATTCCGGTATTTACTGGCGAGTGGCCCGGCACCCGGAACCGCCAGAAAGAGGAGCCGAAGCACCTGATTGGTTTTACGTGCCCGACGTGCCGCCAACTCTTGACGGAAATCTTCGTCGCTCCTATGTAATGTGGCAGGAATTAATGCCGCCTCGGATTGTACTTGAATTTGTTTCTGGTGATGGCAGTGAAGAAAGAGATAGGACTCCTCGCCAGGGCAAATTCTGGATTTACGAACGGATAATTCGACCTGCTTTTTACGGCATTTATGAAGTCAAAAAGGCACAAGTTGAAGTGTATCATTTGGTAGAAGATCGGTTCGAGTTAGTTCCACAAAATGAGCGCGGACATTACCCGATCGCACAAATAGGAGTGGAATTAGGTATTTGGCAAGGGGTTTATCAGGGTGTAGAATTGCCTTGGCTGCGCTGGTGGGATGCCTCTGGGAATTTGCTGCCGGCCGCCGAGGAACGGGCAGAACAAGCCCAATTAGTGGCAGAACGAGAAGGACAAAGGCGCATAGAAGCTGAGCTGCGAATTCAAGCTTTAGAAGCGCGTTTGCGAGAGTTAGAAGGACGGTAATTCGATTTTAGATTTTAGATTTTAGATTTTAGATTGGGGATCAGTGATGATTATCGGGGTTGGGTTCTTCATAAGTCCTTGGCAATTCTTCAATTCTTCCATCAAAAATCTTAATTCCCATAAGTCGCAGATGCCGGTAGGGACACGGCAATTCAGTGTCCCTAGGAATATGATGTGCTGTAAAAACCCGATCGCCTAGCAGCCTCCTCAGAAACGATATAAACATTCATCGGTTATTATCAAAAATTTGCGTATATTAACTTAAGTATTGCATCACTTTTTGTGTAAGTCCTATGGCACTAATTGTTCAGAAATATGGCGGAACCTCGGTTGGCACAGTCGATCGCATTTTGGAGGTAGCCCGACGAGTTGTAAAAACAGCACAGCTCGGCAACTCTCTGGTTGTCGTACTTTCGGCGATGGGCAAAACCACCGACGGTTTAGTTAAACTCGCCAAGGAAATTTCCGCAAATCCCAACAAGCGGGAAATGGATATGTTGCTCTCCACTGGGGAACAAGTCTCGATAGCACTTTTGAGCATGGCATTGCAGGAAATGGGACAGCCCGCAATTTCCCTCACCGGCGCCCAAGTCGGCATTGTCACCGAAGCCGCCCACACCCGCGCCCGGATTTTGCGAATCGACCCGAATCGGCTTGAAAGCCAGTTAAAAAGCGGTAAAGTCGTTGTGGTTGCGGGGTTCCAAGGTATCGCCGATGCCGGAGAATTGGAAATTACCACCTTGGGCCGTGGCGGTTCCGACACGACAGCAGTTGCCCTCGCAGCAGCGCTGCGGGCAGACAGGTGCGAAATTTATACCGACGTTCCCGGAATTCTGACTACAGATCCGCGCTTGGTTGCCGACGCGCAATTGATGGACGAAATCACTTGCGACGAAATGCTGGAATTGGCGAGTTTGGGCGCAAAAGTCCTCCACCCGCGCGCGGTAGAAATTGCCAAGAATTACGGCGTGCCGCTGGTAGTGCTTTCTAGCTGGAGTGACGCCCCCGGTACGCGGGTAGTGTCCCCACCCCCGAAACTTCGGCCTTTGGAGGGTTTGGAGCTCGCAACAGCGGTCGATGCGGTGGAATTTGACTTAGATCAGGCAGGGGTGTCGCTACTGCGTTTGCCCGATCGCCCTGGCGTAGCAGCGCGGTTGTTTGGTGCGATCGCGCAGCAAAACCTCGATGTAGACTTAATTATCCAGTCAATTCATGAAGGAAATACTAACGATATTGCGTTCACAGTGACGCGAAAATCTCTGCAACAAGCCACCGCCGTTGCAGATGCAATTATCCCCGCCCTCGGCAAGAATTCTCGCCCCGAATTGGGAGAACCGGAAGTGAAAGCAGAAGAGCGGCCAATAGCTAAAGTTAGCATTGCGGGCGCGGGAATGATCGGTCGTCCGAGGGTAGCGGCGCAGATGTTTAAGACTTTAGCGGATGCGGGAATTAACATTCAAATGATTTCTACATCCGAGGTGAAAGTTAGTTGTGCGATCGATGCCGAAGATTGCGATCGGGCCGTTGCCGAACTCTGCAAAGCATTTGATGTCGCCAACTCCCCTATTGGGCTGCATTCATCATCCCACAAACCGCCCGCAGTCCGCGCCGTTGCGTTGGATCTCAATCAAGCGCGTCTAGCAATTCGCCAATTGCCCGATCGACCCGGAGTAGCAGCAAAACTGTTCGGACTTTTAGCCGAGGAAAATATCAGCGTAGACACGATCATTCAGTCGCAGCGCTGCCACAATATCGACGGCATATTAACTCGCGACATTGCATTTACCGTAGCACAAATTGACGCCGAAGCTGCTAAAAACGCCCTCGAAAAAGCCGCCCCAGAATTCGGATGGGGCGAAGTAGCAGTCGATACACAAATTGCCAAAGTTAGCGTTGTCGGTTCCGGGATGGTAGCGCATCCGGGAGTAGCGGCAAAGATGTTTGAAGCGCTTTCCCGCCAGCAAATCAACATTCAAATGATTGCCACTTCCGAGATTAAAATTAGCTGCGTTGTGGATGAAGGACAAGGAGTAACTGCTTTGAAAGCAATTCACGCAGCCTTTGAACTTGCCGGCACCGAAAAAATTCAAGTTCCCGCCTAATCGAGGTTTGTAGTTGCGCTTCAGCGCCGGCAGACTCTGAATCCCAACTACAAGCTTAAAAATTTCATTAATTAGAGTTTTCGGTAGGGATACGGCAGTGCCGTGTCCTTGCAAATATCGCGGACACAGCATTGCTGTATCCCTACAAATATATTCGGATTTGGACACGGCACTGCTGTGTCATTGGAAATATCGATCGACAGTCAACTATCAAAGTTTTGAGTGCAAATTGCACAGCATGAGGCTGTGTTAAAATGAAATTGGCGATCGGCTAAAAGGGATGGAATCTTATGACTGTAGCTAAGGAACAGATTACTGATAGCAGTAGCAATAGCGGTTTATTGAATTTCCGAATCACTGTTGAACGTCTGATCGAGCTTTTAGATTTAGAAGAAGAGGATGAGTACGGAATTTTGAGACCGACTGAATATGCTTTCAGGACAGCGATGAAATTGATTGTAGAAGCCTATGATATTTTGGGTGATAATTTTCCTAAAGCATCCACTGGTACAGACGATCTAGGTAGTATCAGACTTGCTTGGCAAAATGTAAAGGCCGATCGGAGAGTACGCTTGTTCTGCCCGCATAATGCTGATGAGAAAGCTTACATTTATCATCAAAAGAGTGAGGAGTATGACTCGGAAGATATTACTTCAGCAGCCACCTTAGCCCATTGGCTAGAGTGGTTTAATAAGGTATGACCGATAAATATTCTCGCAGGGAATCAGATGTAGTCATAAATATCTAATGATTCATTACAGTGGCAAGTAAAATACCAGGTAAGTCCTATCTTTCTTGTAAAACACTCTTATAAGTCTTAAAACGTGCTATAATATCTATTATTCGTAGACAGAGTTTATCCCCTCTGCTCTCCGAATGATATGTTATAAATAACGACTTATGAGTACGAAATATCAATTCAATTCTTTACCTGACAGTGCTATTGTCTATAGAGCTTTACTCCGTCGTCAATGGATTGACGAAGCAAACTTAGTTGTATTTTCCGCTTATTTACTGCGAGCGAATGAACCGGGTTTATCGGTGACAATTGCCAGTGTTTGTTCCCCCGAACAATGTGCAGCAAATTTCAACAATTGTTACGGAGTGGCTAGTCTGCAAGTAGGACAAATTCGTGAATTAGGTTTAGATGCAGTACCTGATTCAGCATCCCACGCTCAGATTGTCGGTTTACCTCAGGTGAAAGATGATCGAAACAGAGCTGAAAGATTGGCCGATTTGTTAGCACAGCGATCGAGCATCGTATGGCAACCTTCGCAAACATAGCTTAGCAAGTTGTCCGCTCAAATCCGGGTTAAAAACCCCTGAGAATACTGGGCGGTTTCAACCGCCCAGTATTTCTTTGGCGATCGCCTCCACCACAGGTACACAAACCGAATTCCCAATTTGCTTGTAACTTTCCCCCGCACTCGGATAACTCTTAAAATCTTCAGGAAAACCCATAAGACGGTAACATTCCTTCAGCGTCAACTTTCTCACCATATCTTGCTCAGGAATGTAGATAAAAAACCTGCCCGATGTTTCTTGCGAAGGAATTGTCGGATGCACTCCATCTACCGAATAAATGCGATTAGGCTGTCTGTGAACCCTCGATAAATGTTCTGTATTTGGCCTCACGCCAGTTTTCCAAGTACCTTTATTTCTGTAACCTACAAACAAAAGTCCCGAATCTTGCTTTCTCGGAGACTCAATTAAAGTATACTCGGATTTGTCCAATATTTCAAAATCCCCTGTATCGTCTAGAAATTCCCTGAGTTTTGGAGTAAACTGGGTTTTAAGCCGAGAAAAATTGAAGGGTTTACCTTGAGTTGCAATAATAAATATTCTTTCACGATGTTGAGGAATTCCAAAGTCTTTAGCATTCAGCATTTTGTAATTCACGCTGTATCCCAAATCTTCAAGACTGGCAATAATTACTTTTAAGGTATTTCCCTTATCGTGATGGATTAAGTGCTTGACATTTTCGAGAACGATAACTTTAGGCTGCTTAATTTTGATGATTTTACAAATCTCGAAAAATAGCGTGCCTCTAGTATCTTCAAAACCCAACTTTTTGCCACAGATGCTAAAAGGTTGGCACGGAAAGCCTGCGACTAAAATATCAAAGTCTGCTAAATCGGTGGGATTAATTTTACTAATATCTGGAAAAGGAACCTCACCGAAATTTTCGGCGTAAACTTGTCGGCATTTGCTGTTAATTTCGCAGGAAAAAACGCATTTAAAGCCAATTTTTTCAAACCCTTGTCTGAAACCTCCTATTCCTGAAAACAAATCTATAAATTTCATTTGGGCTCAGCTTGAATACCAACAAATTCTATATACAATAATAACTGATTTGGCATCATATATAAGTGAGCAACGACTAAAAAAACACAATACCCAGAACCCCGACTTCTTGAAAAAGTCGGGGCTCTAAGAGCGATCGCGTCTTAAGTTCACTCATCAATTTATCTGTCCAGTCCGATCGACTGTAGCATAGGAGCGATCGGCAAATTGCAGGAATTGTCGATCGCCCGAAATTTCCCCCCGCATTCAACCAACCAATGTCCCAAACTTGTCCCGCAGCCGACTAAACTAGAAATAGCAGCAAAAAATACAGCTATTGTTTACTTTCTTTCACCAACCATGAGTCAAACCTTGGAAAACCTCACCGCAATTGATGACAAGCTATCCAAACGCCACATCGACCTCGATCCAGGCGGCTACTTCATCATCTATCTCGATCGCGAAACCAGCTTAATTTGTGCCAAACATTTCACCAACATCATCGACGATCGAGGCCTCGCCGTCGATCCCGAAACTGGCAAACCCATCCCCGCCCGTGGCAAAGTAGAACGCACTCAGTCCACACTTTTTACCGGCCGAACCGCCAAAGAACTTTGTGTCAAAATCCTAGAAGAAACCCGCCCCTGTCCGGTGACAATGTTAGATCACGCGGCTTATCTGGGACGGGAATTTTTACGGGCAGAAATCGCATTGTTGAGCGATCGAGAATACGTTCAAGATTAGTGCAGCCCTGCCTTAATTTCTTGACAAAACGCCAACCGATCGAATTTATCAGCACCCGATCACGAAAAACCTTGATACCAGAAATAAGTCACCATCGGAATCACTGTCGCCAACACCAACAGCACAACCACAACAACTGTGGCATTGCCTTGGTCTGTTTCTTCAGCTTTTTTAAACGTGCCTTCAACTTGAATGTTGTCAACAACTTCAGGAGGACCCGGATCGGGTTCGCCCGACAAAACAGTTGCAATGCGCGTACTTGCAGCCGCAAATGCCTCGTTGTATTTATTGGCTTCCCGCAGGGGCACTTGCACGGTTTCCCCAGCTACACTCTGGGCAATTTCATCGGGTAGCAGGGATTTCACCCCTTCCCCCGTCCGAATTGCCGCGCTGTTGGTAACAGTGTCGAGAACGAGTAAAATTTGATTAGTCTGGTCTTCTTTTTCGGGAAACCACTGTTCAAACAGTTGGTCGGTGAAAGTGGCAGTCGTTTCGCCGTAGTCTAAGCGGTGGATGGTGACAAATCGGACTTGTTTCCCTGTTTTGTTTTCCAGGTTGTCGAGCACGCTGCTGATATTGCTTTCGCTGCTGCGGCTGAGCACGTCGCCTTTGTCGAACACCCAAGTTCGATCGCCCGCCGACAACACCGGCATTTCGTAAACGCCAGTCGCCAATGCCGGCAATACCGCCATCTGGGATGCGATTAGGGCGATCGCGATCGTCGCCGCCAAAGGTTGGAGATATTTTCTCCAGTTAAATAATTGCTTCAGGAGTCGGGTCATGAGGTTAACCGTAAAACTGACTTTTTTCCAAAAATACTATAGAAACCCCCGTAAAATTCATTTTATGCAGGGCAATATTTACAATTAGCTCGCCAGTGGAACTCCCCGCCAGATTATTTTAGGATTCTAACTATGGAACCAGCAGACACTTATAAAGGTTGGATTATTCAATCCCAGAAAGTCTTCTACGTCGAGGTTTGGGATAGTCGCGGCAACCGCCACGTCGCCGTCCAAAATGCCAAGACTGAGGAGGAAGCTTTGGAATTGGCCAAAAAGTGGATAGACAAATATGAGTCAAAACCCGGAAGAATGCCGAGCGACGTACCCCATCCTTTCGGAGACATGATCGATATGCCATTTTGACTCAGTTGACTGTTGACTGTTGACTGTTGACTGTTGACTGTTTACTGTTTACATTACAGCTTGTAGGGTGCGTCAGATAGAGAAAACCTTTTCAAATCGAGCAATTATTGCAACGGACGCATCCGAATAATATGCCAGTTGCGTCCAAGAGTGCATTTTTCCTGAAAGACAATTACGAAATTCCTCGCAATTTCCGCGTATTTTCAACTAAACTCCGAGTAAATTCGTCGAACCTTTCAGACAGTTTTTCATCCAACAATTTACCATCAGGACTAAAAGCTTTCCAAGCTTGTCCGATCGCAATTTGTTCGGGAATTACCCAAGCGTGCACCCATCTCAAAATCACGCGCAAATCGTTGAGTGCGTTGTTGTTAACTTGCCCTCCCAAAACGCTAATCCCACCCGCAACTTTCCCGTCCAAATGCTCAAAACTCATCAAATCCAGGGCATTCTTGAGAGCACCGCTGATGCTACCGTGATACTCCGGCGTTGCCAAAATCAAAGCGTCGGCTTGCTTAACCGCATTCTGCAGCTTTTCCACATCGGGGTAATCGATATAATCATTCTCACCATTGCAGAATGGCAGATTGAGCGATCGCAAATCGAATATTTCAATTTCCGCGCCCAGGGCTTGCGCCCGTTCTGCTGCCACATTCAACGCTAACTGGCTGTATGAACCAGCCCGCAAACTTCCACCAATGCCGACAATTTTTACCATAAAGCTTAAAAACAAAAACTGACTTACTAAAGCGTACTCATTACGAGTATGATTAACATAGCAAGTTCGATCGGCAACTGTCAAGTAAAGTTTCCGATGTAGAAAATAGAAGGAAGAACACAAGGTTATGGGTAGGAGGGGTGAGTGCTCGCCCGGTAAGGGAAAACAGACTCGGATCGTTTACAAACCGCTATTTTGAGGGCCCTCTTAAGATGCCCGCGAGAGATAAACCCATCCAACACCCGCCATCTTGTTAAAATAAATGAACGTAGCAAACTAAAAGCGGTCAATCTTGGCAGTCTTCAACATTGGGCAAAGCAATATGAAAAATTCTTGGAAACACGCATGGCTGGGGCATCTAGCTGTAAACAAAGACAAGTCGAGCCAGAATCCTAAAAAATCAATTCCAGGACGGAATCTTTGGCGCATCCTGGGCAGTTTGGTGATTTCTCAAGGAATATTGCTCTCGACCCCGGTGTTTGCCGACAGCGCGCCAAACACCATGAGTTACAGCCAACTGATCGACAACATAGAAAAAGGGCAAGTCAGTAAAATCGAAGTAGACGAAACTCAAAAAACTGCCAAGGTTAGGCTAAAAAATCAAAAAAGCGATCAAACCCAATCAGTTAGTCTGTTCGACTACAACAACCGAGAACTGTACTCTCAAATCCGCGCCAAAAAGATTGACTTTGAAGTCAAACAAACAGCCGACAACACCGCCGCCGTCAGTTTAGTAGTAAACTTGCTAGTGATTTTTGCAGTGTTGGCAGTGCTGATGGCAATCCTGCGCCGATCGACCCAATCTCAAGGAAATGCCATGAACTTCGGCAAATCCAGAGCCCGTTTCCAAATGGAAGCCAAAACCGGCGTGATGTTCGACGACGTAGCAGGCATCGAAGAAGCTAAAGAAGAACTGCAAGAAGTCGTAACCTTCCTCAAAAAACCCGAACGCTTCAACGCCATCGGCGCCAAAATTCCCAGAGGAGTTCTGTTAATCGGGCCTCCAGGAACCGGCAAAACAATGCTGGCAAAAGCCATCGCAGGCGAAGCAGCCGTCCCCTTCTTCAGCATCTCCGGTTCCGAATTTGTCGAAATGTTTGTCGGAGTTGGCGCCTCCCGCGTCCGCGACTTGTTCCGCAAAGCTAAAGAAAATGCTCCCTGCATCGTCTTCATTGACGAAATAGACGCCGTAGGAAGGCAGCGCGGCGCTGGTATCGGCGGTGGCAACGACGAACGCGAGCAAACTCTCAACCAGTTGCTGACAGAAATGGACGGCTTTGAGGGTAACAGCGGCGTGATTGTGATTGCAGCTACTAACCGCCCCGACGTTCTCGATACCGCCCTGCTGCGGCCCGGCAGGTTCGATCGGCAAGTAACGGTAGATTTACCCAGTTATAAAGGGCGTTTGGGGATTTTGCAAGTTCACGCGCGCAACAAAAAACTCGACCCAGAAGTTGCCCTAGACACGATCGCCCGCCGCACTCCCGGCTTTTCCGGCGCCGACTTGGCAAACTTGCTCAACGAAGCAGCTATTCTCACAGCGAGGCGTCGCAAAGATACGATTACTAACCTAGAAGTTCACGACGCGATCGACCGGATTACGATCGGGCTTACCCTCAACCCGCTGCTGGACAGCAAGAAAAAGTGGATGACAGCATACCACGAAGTTGGACACGCCCTAGTCGCGACAATGCTCAAAAATGCTGACCCGGTGGAAAAAGTAACGATTATTCCCCGTTCTGGCGGCATCGAAGGCTTTACTAGCTTTGTACTCGACGACGAAATGCTCGACAGCGAAGGTTTAAGGAGTCGGGCTTTGCTGTTAAACCGAATTAAAGTAGCTTTGGGGGGACGAGCGGCGGAGGCCGAAATTTATGGCGATGCTGAAATCGACACCGGTGCCGGTAGCGATCTCAGAAAAGTTAGCAGTCTCGCGAGGGAGATGGTAACGCTTTATGGAATGTCGGATTTGGGGCCTGTGGCTTTGGAGAGTCCGAACAATGAGGTGTTTTTGGGCCAGAATTGGAATTCGCGATCCGAGTATTCCGAAGACATGGCAATCAAGATCGATCGCCAAGTCCGGGAAATTGCCTGTGAGTGCTACGAAGAAGCTCGCCGGATTATCCGCGAAAATCGGGCTTTGGTAGACAAACTTGTAGAAGCGCTGTTGGATGAAGAAACGATCGACGGCGACGAATTCCGCCAAATTGTCGAGCGGTACACCCAGTTGACCAAAAAAGAGTTGGCACCAACATAAAGAGTCAGTTAGCAGTTGGCAGTTGGCAGTTGGCAGTGGTCATTAGTTATATCATGTCCGCCTAATCACTTACGATATGTCCGCAGGGAGTGAAACGAAGCAATCGCAATGTTTCTGCGATTGCTTTTCTACGGTCGCAATGACAAGTGTTTAACCGGACAATATATTATTCGCAATAACAGTCAACAGTCAACAGTCAACAGTCAACTGTTTAAGATTGTTGCGCGTACATTTCCCGAAGTACCAAAGCCGGGTCTACCCAGCGGCCGCCGTACTTCAATCCCCAGTGCAAGTGAGGCCCACTCGTGCGGCCCGTCATCCCAACTCTGGCAATTCTCGCACCCGCAGGCACTGTTTGACCCTGCCAAATTTGCACGGTACCTTCGCTATCGGTATAATAACGCCCGCCGTTAGCTGTTAGCACTCGGCCTCTGAGGTGACAGTAGATGTGTTCCCAATTTCCCGATCGCACCACCATACCAGTGCCGCACCGGCCATCTTCCCAAACTTCCACAATTTGCCCGCCCCACCAATTGCGGATATAGCTGCCTTCCGGGGCGGCCAAGTCCAAACCGTAATGAAAATCCCCGCCACGGGGGCCGAAGGCGGAAGTGTATGTTTCAAAGTTTTCGACTGGAAAAGAAGCTTCTTGCCACAAATTACCCGTCGCTACTCTGTTTGGTAAGCCTGACTGAGCTTTGACCACCTGCTGCTGTAAATAAGGGCCGATCAAAACAATGCCGATCGAAAGTGCCAGCAGCAGCATCTGTCTGAGACGAAAAAAGCGTTTTGCCGTCAGCGGGCCTCTAGAGTTTTGCAGGATTTTTTTCACGGCTCAAAGTTAAATGTGTGTGCGAGTGTGCGTTGTCTGTTAGGCTCACATCTTGCACCAATGTCAATAAAGCTTTCAGGGGCGGGCTTTCCGGCCCACCCCACAAAAAAATCATTCTTTGTGGGGTGGGCCGGAGAGCCCGTTTCTGAGGTGCAAGATGGTAAGTTATGCCAATTCGCTGCAAGATTGGCTTTGAGCTCTACCCGCGATCGCGAATCAGTTTAATAACAACGTGTATCTTACTCCATCCAAAACCCGTGTCAAGGCTTCCGGGAAAATGCCCAGGGGTGATAAAAAAAAATTGGCCGAGGAATTGCTGCTGCGGTTGAATTCGATCGAGCTTTTGCTTGACACTATAGTTAAGTTCGGAGATTTTGGATAACATCCAAAATCTCAAATTCATCACAAACATCAAGCAATGCTTACTGAAATTTTTCCCTTTAGTTTTGCCATAGACGCAACTGCGATCGCCGGTGCGTCCTTGTGGTCTTTGGCCCTGTACTGGGGGCTGTCGCCCCTGACAGAATGGGTAATCCTGCAACTCAACCGCTGGATGAATTTTGCCGAGAGATCCCTCTACACCTCGGAAGCCGAGTTTGAAAGAACCCGCCAAGCGAGAGAAGCCCAAAATGCCTTTTACGCTTCGCTGTTGAGCATTGTGCCCTTTTTGATTGTGGGCGGATTGTGCAATTGGGGCGTAGAATTTTCTCTGGGTACTGGTTGGGCGGTATCTATGGGTACGATCGCCTGTATTGGCGGCGGCGTTTACGAACTCGGCCGCCGAGACGCTCAATCTTAGGGGATTTTAGATTTTGGATTTTGGATTTTGGATTGCTGAAGATATTCGGGGATTCGCAGGGTTCTAGAATGGACGATCGTCTCAAATCCAAAACTCAAAATCTAAAATAGACGAGCAATTACATAAATCTTTGATAGGGCCGGTCAAGCGCAGATGTAAGGCAGATAAACACAGATAAACGCAGATAATTTTAAGAATAGTTATTGTAGGGTGCGTCAGTTGTACAATCTTCGCTAAATACAGATCGTATTGTTGCTGACGCACCCTACGGCTTCAGATTCACTAATTATGTAGGGCACGCACTGCTCACCTTACGTCGGATTTGGGGATAAATAAAATGAAATACCAACCAGAACCAACATTATTAAATCAAGCCCGCGCCGCCTTCCAAAAAATCTGGGGATACGACGACTTTCGACCACCCCAAGGAGAAATCGTCGGCAGTTTATTAGCCGGAAAAGATACAATAATAATTATGCCGACAGGTGGTGGCAAATCAATCTGCTTTCAACTGCCAGCTTTGTTACAAACAGGCTTAACGTTGGTAGTTTCGCCGTTAGTCGCACTGATGGAAAATCAAGTGCAAGAATTGCGCGATCGCAATCTTCCCGCTTCCCTCCTCCACAGTCAATTGCCAACAGCGCAGCGCCGACAAACTATGCAGTCGCTGCAACAAAACAAATTAAGATTGCTGTACCTGTCTCCCGAAACATTACTCAGCAAACCTGTTTGGGAAATTATCAGTCAGCCGCACATCCAAATCAACGGTTTAATATTAGATGAAGCTCACTGCTTAGTACAATGGGGTGATACTTTTCGACCAGCTTACCGCCGTTTGGGAACAGTGCGGCCAGCTTTGTTGAAAGCTAAACCATCAAACAGTAAAATTGCGATCGCCGCTTTCACCGCTACCGCAAACCCGGAAGCACAGCAGACAATCAAAAATGTCTTGCAACTGCAAAAACCCGAAGCCTTTCTGCTAAGTCCGTACCGTTCTAACCTGCACCTGCAAGTGCAGACTGTCTGGACGCCGAGAGGACGCAAGCAGCAATTATTAAATTTTATCAAAGAGCGACAAAAACAAGCAGGTTTAGTCTATGTCCGCACTAGAAAAGATAGCGAAGAGTTGGCGGATTTGTTGGACGCAGCAGGTTATGAAACAGCAGCATATCATGCAGGTTTGAGTCCAGAATCACGACGAAAAATAGAAACAGCTTGGCTGAACAACGAGCTTAAATTCGTGACTTGTACTTCAGCATTCGGGATGGGAATTAACAAGCCAGATGTCCGGTGGGTGGTTCACTTTCAAGCACCTTTGCTATTATCGGAATACATTCAGGAAATTGGTAGAGGCGGACGCGACGGCAAATCGGCGATCGCCCTGACATTGATTAGCGAACCTACGGGTTTGCTTTATCCTGAAGATAAACAAAGAAAGGAATTTTTTCAAGATAAATTGCGATCGCAATACCGAGAAGCTCAGCAATTAGCCAAAAAACTGCCAGTTAAAGGCGATATAGAAGCAGTTTCCCGCGAATTTCCAGAAAGTGCGATCGCCCTTTCAATCTTGCACAGCAGCGGACAATTAACATGGCAAGATCCTTTTAATTATGCGATGGACAAATCCCCACAGCAAAAAGCGGAAAAATCAAATTTTACCGCCGCTGAGGAAATGGTAAAATATTTGAAACATCGGCACTGCAGGTGGCAATTTTTGCTACAAGCTTTTGGGTTTGCAAATGAGGCGAAATCTATGCAGTGCGGCCACTGCGATAATTGTCGGTGAAACCAGTTCGTGGGGGCGGGTTTACGAGATTATTGGTTTTAGGCAATTATTATGGGTGAAACCCGCCCCTACAGGATATGTACTGCATACAAATCGATCGATTTTAAATTAGCGATTACTGATTACCAAAGAAAGTAAATGATAGAAACAGACACTGCGGCACAGATTTACACAGTAGAAAATACAGAGGAATTCGATCGCAGTAATGTCAATCAGCGATTAGATATTTGGCTGTCAAACCAAATACCAGACTTATCCCGATCGCGAATCCAAAGCCTCATATCACAAGGCAATGTCAAAGTCAACGACGAAACCTGCACCTCGAAAAAAATATCAGTAAAAGCGGGCGATCGCATCCACCTCACTTTACCCGAAGCCCAGCCCACTTCCTTGCAGCCCGAAGCAATTCCCCTCGACATTCTCTACGAAGATGACAGCCTAATTATCATCAACAAACCCGCCGGATTAGTCGTCCACCCAGCCGCCGGACACGCAGACGGTACATTAGTCAACGCCCTCTTAGCCCACTGTCCCCTAGCAGAAATAGGCGGAGTTCAGCGGCCGGGAATCGTGCACAGATTAGACAAAGATACAACAGGTGCGATCGCGATCGCCAAAACCGACATTGCCCACCAACACCTGCAAGCCCAACTCAAAACCAAAACCGCCCGCCGCGAATATTTAGGCATAGTTTACGGCGCTCCCAACACCGAAACAGGCACAATAGACCTACCCATCGGGCGGCATCCCACAGACCGCAAAAAAATGGCGGTAGTACCAGTAGAAAAAGGCGGTCGCCCCGCAGTTACTCACTGGACAATCAAAGAAAGAATCGGCAACTATTGCTTAATGCACTATCAATTAGAAACCGGCCGCACTCATCAAATTCGCGTGCATACAGCCGAAATAAAACATCCCATTGTCGGCGACCCGATGTACAGTTCCAACCGTTCTATCGGCGTCAATTTAACAGGACAAGCCCTCCACGCATGGCGGCTGACATTGCAGCATCCCGTAACAGGAGAATTAATAGAGGCGATCGCACCTTTGCCCGATCAATTCAACACCCTGCTAAAAATATTGCGGTTGCGGGCTAATATTTGATAATTGGTATAGCAGTCACCAAAGCTTTTAGGGCAAGTCGCCATCAGGCGTTGAGAATTTTATCTACCTTGATTGCTTTGTTCAACATTCCCTCCAGGATATTGTTTCTACCTTAACTTTTTTTAATAGCACAAGTATCACTTAGATGCTAGTGCAAGTCTGGGATGTTACTGGTCTGTGCAAATTTGTTGATGTCAAACATATCAAGGTAGCGGTTTGTCTCATTTCTCCCAATCTTATCTACTTTTATAGGAGCGATCGAGTTCTTGCAACCCTGACACCAGATTGCCCAGTTCCATGACGTAAGCACCCCTAATCTTCTTTGTGTTGCTAAAACTCACCTTGGCATCGCTAAATACCACTACTGGAGTGACCTTGGTTAACTTCTTAGCTTTTTTGATAGCCGTGACTTCTTTGGCAATCTGTGCCAGAAAGTCTTTCTCAAAATCTCTCAATTTCCCGTAAGATAGACGCTTGAGCACATCCCCATCCAACAGAACTACGGTTGAGTGAGACTTCACATCAAGGATAAAATTGACTCCTTTAGGCGATCGCAGCCACACATCGATATCGCCTACTGCCGGCAATCTTAAATTGTACTCAGCTATCCATCCAGATTGGATTAGGGACTCCAAAACTTGCTGAATCTTTTCTTCACCACAGGCCCCTTGGTCAAATCTCTGAGACGACTTCCAAAACGTTTTGCCGTCCTCAATGAACGGAAGGGCGATTAATGCCCCTATCACAATAGCTGCGACCAAAAATAAAGGAGCAAAAGGTGCTACCGCGTATACCAGCAGTGGCAACAACACTAGCCCTGTCGCGGCACCGTACCTGTATAAGGCTTTGGTACGAAGCTGTTTAGCATGGCGGCGCAATGGTTTTCCAGCATCTTCGTTATATTGCGGCTGCATAAATGCACCTATGCACTTAGAGTTGACAATGAGAAAAGGTCGAATTATTTTTCTTCCCTCTTCCTTCTTCCTTCTTCCTTCTTCCCTCTTCCTTCTTCCCTCTTCCCTCTTCCCTCTTCCCTCTTCCTTCTTCCTTCTTCCTTCTTCCTTCTTCCTTCTTCCTAATGACAAAAAATTATGAGTCCCGAGTTTTGGATTCCAAGTTTAGTAAAAAACTCAAACCTCAAAACTCAAGACTCAAAACTCTCTCAGCCTAAAAGCCGATCGATTCAGTCGATCGCCCGACACAAATAATTGCATCAGGGCAGCATCAATTACCGGCGACGGGGAACCATCGAGTCGATATTGATATTAGCCAGAGGCACGCGCGGCGGCGGAGTAGTAGGAATGGGCATATTGCGCGCCATACCCAAATAGTTCGACGGATCGCCAGCCTTCGGCTGCTGTTCTTGAGGAACAAAACGGCGGACACTTGTCTGCCAGATGATTTGCGGGAAGCCAAGCTGCGAACGGTGGTATTCGCTGTAGCGGGGCGTCTTCAAATTGAAAGGAGTGTCCCCTCCAACTCGCTGAGGCAAAATTCGGCGCTGCTGGTAAGGTATTGTGTCATAGCCGAACTTTTCGAGGTACTCTTCGCTATTGACCAACTCGTCAATAAAGCCTTGAGGCCCCTTATTGGCTACTACGATCGACCAAGCAATCTTTTCGCGCTCGCTGTAAACATCCCGGCCCAAAATGCGCTGCACGCACATTTCCACAAACCGATAGTTGCTGTTAGTTTGGTAATTCCGCTCTAGGAAAGGAGAAGAAGTCGCCAAACCGCGAATAAAGTCCCGCACAGTAATTTGGCCGAACTTGAGTTGCGACTCCAAAGACTTTTGGCGGTTGCTCTTGAGGATTTGGTGTTCGCTGTAAATCTGGCGATATCCAGCCCAAATCAAATTGTCCATGTCTCCAGGCGAGAGCACATTTTCAGTTGTGAAAATTCTCGGCTGCTCGTCGCTCCCCACTTCAAAACCAGCAACGCGCTGGTTTTGGCTCTTGGGGGCGTAGCTTAATAAAGGTAGCGCCACGTTAAAATCTCCGTTATCTCAAATTTCAGAAATAGTTGACACCGTGAGCTGCCAGCATAACGGATACAACTAACCAACATACAGATTAGGGGATTCCCGCAATCTAAATCTGATTTTCCTGAATTTTTGCAACAATCTGTAACATTTGTTGACTTTCGGGAAGGAAGAAGGAAGAGGGAAGAAGGAAGAGGGAAGAAGAGAGTTCTTGCACAAGTCAAATTCACCCCCCGCAAGTCCCCCCTTATTAAGGGGGGAAACAAGAATAATCTTGCCCCCTCCCCTTGCTAAGGGGAGGGTTGGGGTGGGGTGCTTTGTATTTTTGCAAGAGTTCTAAGGAAGAAGGAACAGGGGAGAGGGAAGTTATGCAGAAAGAAGGCTCGTTCCCCGGAAGCGGGCAGGAACGTCGCTCGGCGAGGCTCTGGCTCGTCAAACAGGAGGCAAACGGCTCCCGCCAAGCATTCCCAGGCAAAGCTGGGGGAACGAGCTTAAGAGCTGGGGAACGAGCTTACAAATTACCAGCCCAGAGCCGAATAAAACTCGCTGGCGGGTACTTGAGCTGCTGCTGCTTCTGATGTTGCATCCGAGTCTGGTTGCACCCGAATTTCGGTACAAAAAGTCGATGTGCTGAAACCGCCAAAGCGCTTTACGGTACTCGTCCGCATCCGCACGTTCGGATTAGGAAACCAGAAACGCTCGATCGAACTCATCGTCTCGTATTCCGTAATCAGCAGCAGCCCATCCTCGTCATCCATCTCAAAACGGCCAGCCACCGGCACAATTTCCGCATAGCCCCGTTCCCGCAACATCAAACCCTGCCGGGGATTTTCAGGATCGGGGACGATCGCGAACACCGTAGACCCTTTATGATTCTCATCATCCTTATCCCACGCCATCGAGCCGTGCCAGGTTACAAAGGCCCCCCCAGCAGCCCGGCTCGGATCGACTTCGTGCATCTTGCAAATCTCCGCCACTCGCGCGTCATCTGCTGCCAGGGCTGTTACCTGAATATTTGAATCCCCAATCTCCGCTTGACGAAAAGCGAGATGGTGAGTGCTGCGCTGAGAACGCCACTCCCCAGCACTGCTTTGAAAAAACTCCATGGCATCCATACGAACTAGCTCCTTTGGCTTAGGCTTCCCTGTCTTTACGCCTTTTTATGATAAAGCTCCCCCCACTTAGATGTACTTTTGCTACACAAATTAGTCTCAAAATGTCTACTTTGGACATATTGTCAAGGGAAAGTTATGATAGTTTACAATGTAGGAGACACAAAAAATCCTGCGAAACGTCATTCCGATCAATTTCGCATCAATCTCAGCAAACTGGAGGAGCGATTTTATGGATATGCCTACAACCAGCCTCAGCATGGAACAGCAGTTCAAACTGCAAGTGCTACGCGAAGAAGTCAAAAGGTTAAGCCAAGACCAAGCTCAGGAATATTTGCTCGAAGTTATGCGGCAAAACATGGTAAAAGAAAACCTGTTCAAGCATTGGATGAAGAATATGTGAACTCTTCGAGCATTTCTTCACAAAAATCAGTGGCTTGTATCTGCAAAAAGTACGATCGAGCTTTTAATCATAAAATCCAAAATCCCGCTTTCTCCAAGAAAGCGGGATTCTAAATTCACAAAAGCTTTACGGGGTTTTTTTTGTCGCTACCAGACTCAGCAAATTAAATATTTTTAATCTCTTAGAAAGGGACTTTGTTTGTGTAGCGATAGCTTAAAACCTGTCGCGGAATCAACCAAAACGGCCACTCACATAATCCAAAGTAGACTCTTCTTTCGGACTTTGGAAGATTACCTCAGTCTTGTCACACTCCACAAGATAGCCAAACCGCTTCCCATCGTCAGAAAGTTTAGCATTGAAAAAAGCAGTCAGGTCAGAAACCCGAGAAGCCTGCTGCATATTGTGAGTAACGATCACAATCGTATATTTTTCCTTGAGTTCCCGCATCAACTCCTCAATCTTAATCGTAGAAATCGGGTCAAGAGAAGCGCAAGGTTCATCCATTAACACTACATCAGGATTAATCGCGATCGCCCTAGCAATACACAAACGCTGCTGCTGGCCACCCGAAAGAGAAAAACCGCTTTGCTTTAACTTATCCTTCACCTCATCCCACAAATAAGCTTGGCTGAGCGATTTTTCCACCAGCTCATCCATATCCCCCTTATAATTGTTGACCCTCGCACCGTAAGCAATGTTGTCATAAATCGACTTGGGGAAAGGATTCGGCTTTTGAAACACCATCCCAATCTTGCGGCGCACCTCCACAGCATCAATATCAGGATCGTAAAGATTTTGACCCTGGTAATCAATTCTACCCTCTAAACGAAAACCGCTAACTAAATCGTTGAGGCGGTTAAAACATCGCAGAATTGTACTTTTACCGCAGCCCGACGGCCCAATCAAGGCAGTAATGCGATTTTTAGGAATCTCCATTGAAACATTTTTAACCGCGTGAAAACCGCCGTAAAAAATATTGATATTTTCTGTCCGTAAAACTGTTTCCGCTTGCTTGTCTAAATCCATCATCATACAGGTAACAATCCTCTCAAATTTTACTCAAAACCTGGGTTACATTCGGCCTTAACCATAAGTGGATAAATGCCTTTTTAAAACTCACCCTTCAATACACTTTTTTGTGAGTAGCCCAGCGAGAAAGAATACTCGTCAATAAAACCATAAACACCAAAATCAAAGATGCAGCCCAAGCCAATTCTTTCTGTGCCTTAAAAGGAACCGTTGCAAAGTTGTACACCAAAACCGAAAGACTCGGAGTTGGCTTATCAAATCCTGCCGGCCAAAAAGGCGAATTCAACGCCGTGAAAATCAAAGGAGCAGTTTCTCCAGCAGCGCGAGCAATTGCCAGCGTCACGCCCGTTAAAATAGCCGGAATTGCCGCAGGCAAAACCACCTGCAAAACCGTCTGATAATTAGAAGCACCCACACCAACCGACGCCCATCTAATATCTTGCGGGACGATTTGTAGAGCTTCGTCAGTAGTCCGCACAATCGTGGGCAACATCAGCACTGCCAGCGCCGCACCCCCTGCAATTGCCGAAAAACCTCCCATATTTACCACGAACAAACCGTAGGCAAATACCCCGGCAATAATCGAAGGAACGCCGCTGAGTACATTAGTAGCAAAGCGCACCCAGCGAGCAACTTGACCGCTGCTGAATTCCGACAAATAAACGGCTGCCAATACACCAAAAGGCACAGCAATTAAAGAAGCAATTCCTACCGTCATCAATGTACCGAGAATTGCATTAGCAATACCGCCTCCCGATAGTCCGGGCGGTGGTGGCAGCTTGGTAAACAAGTCTAAATTCAGGCGATTGAAACCTTGTACGGTGACGTAGTAAAGCACTGCAAACAAAGGCAGCAGAGTGAGTGCCAGACTAGCTCCAGCCAGTACAGTCATCCCCAGACTAAACAGCGCTTGCGGGCTGTTTTTAACCTTCTTCAAACTTCCTGTTTTCGATACCAAAGGATTCTCATCGGAGACGCTATTTGACATAAACTAAAACTATGTAGGAAATTGCGGCCAACTTCTAGTTGTACTTCGCTCTTACTCGAGAAACAATCCACTCTGCCAAAATATTAACAATCAGCGTCAGAATAAACAGAATTAGCCCCGTGTACATCAGAGCGGCCACTTGCAATCCCGAAGCTTCGGCAAATTGATTTGCCATCAAAGAAGCAATAGTATTTGCAGGAGCTAGCACAGAAGCACTTAACTGATTGGAATTGCCAATTAACAGAGTTGCGGCCATTGTTTCTCCCATCGCGCGACCGAGCCCGAGCATAATTCCGCCCACAATGCCGGAAAAAGCCGCTGGTACGAGCACTCTAAAAATGGTTGTCCAGCGAGTAGCTCCCAAACCGAGAGATGCTTGCCGCAAATCGGGCGGGAGACTTGCCAAAGAGTCGCGGGAGATAGCAGTAATAATGGGCAGAGTCATGATTCCCAAAATAACTCCGGCTGGCAACATTCCCGGGCCGACTGGCGGAGTGCTAAAAATCGGCAGCCATCCGAAGTTACCGTTGAGAAACTTTCCGACAGTGCTAATAATGGGAATCAATACAGCAATTCCCCACAAACCGTAGACTACGCTGGGAATGGCAGCTAAAAGTTCTACTAAAAAAACCAAAGCTGTACGCACTGGCAGCGGCAAAAAATCTTCACTCAAGAAGATTGCAGTCCCTACTCCTAATGGTACAGCAATTAGGAGCGCGATCGCCGAACTGACGATCGTCCCGTAAATCATCGGCAGCGCACCGTACTCTTCTTTAACCGGATTCCAGCTACTGCCAAACAGAAAGCCCAAACCGTACTGTTGAATCGCAGGTAAAGCCCTGTAAGCAACGGTGAGCGCGATTGCCAGCAAAATTACACCTACTCCTATGCCCAAAATCCGCGTGAGCCAGATAAAGCCTCGATCTAAGGACTTTTCTGCTCCAGAGCGCGATCGGCTCTCTGATTGAGCGCTGTGATTATCTGAAATCATAGAAAAAAAACCAAATATATAGTAGCCGAAAATAGCCTGTTTCGGAAAAAGCTAGAAGGAAGCAGAAAGAAAGACCATCAATAAAATCAAAGAGGGGCGGGTTTATTAATTCCCTGACTTTTCAACAAGTATTTCTGGTAAAACCCACCCCTACACAGATGCACCGATTGTTACATAGAAGAGGGGCGGATTTATTAATCCCCTGACTTTTTAACAAATATTTCTGGTAAAACCCGCCCCACAGAAATATCTCTCTTCGTTCTTCCTGATTTTTACCCGCACGCACAATGCCGAAGGGCTTTTTTCCCTCTGACAACAGTCAACAGTCAACAGTCAACAGTCAACAGTTACTATTTGGCAACCTCAATCTTGTAGTCTGGGCTGATGCCGTCCGCGGCCGCTGCTACTTTTTCTTTAACGCTTTGGGGCAGAGGAACGTAGCCCAATTCGGAACTAACTTTTTGACCTTCAGTTAAGCCGTATTCAACCATTGCCTCGATGGTTTTGGCTTTGTTGGGGTCAGTAACTGTTTTGGGGACCAGCATCCAAGTGTAGGTGACTATTGGATAGGATTGAGCGCCTTCGGGGTCTTCGATAAATGCTCGCAGGTTTTCCGGCATCGGCACAGTTGCTAAAGCTTGAGAAGCTGATTCGTCGGTAGGTGCGACAAAGCTGCCTGCTTTGTTTTCCAAAGATGCAAATTTGACATTGTTGTTTTTGGCATAGCCGTATTCTATGTAGCCGAGGCTGCCGACGGTTTGCAGAATTTGGGCTGTGACGCCTTCGTTGCCTTTTGCGCCTACGCCTACGGGCCACTCTACTGTTTTGCCGTCGCCTACTGCACTTTTCCAGTCGGGGCTGATGGCACTCAGGTGTTTGGTGAAGACGGCGGTGGTACCGCTACCGTCGGAACGGTGGACGATGGTGATGGCTTGGTCTGGCAATTTAGCGGTCGGGTTGGCGGCTGCAATTCTGGGATCGTTCCAGTTGGTAATTTTACCGGCGAAGATATCTGCGTAAACATCCCGTGGCAGTTTCAGCGGTTCGGTTAAGTCTGGCAGGTTGTAGCCGATGACGATGCTGCCGGCTGTCATGGGCAGCAAGATCACGCCTTTGTCCGCTGGAACCTTGGCGATTTCGTCGTCTTTCATGCCGGTGTCGCTGGCCCCAAAGTCTACTGTGCCTTTGGTAAATTGTTCGACTCCGGCGCCGCTGCCTACTGATTGATAGTTAATTTGTACTTTGGGGTTGATTTTGTTGAAGTCTTGAAACCAACGCTGGTACAGAGGGGCGGGGAATGAGGCGCCGGCTGCGGTGATGGCTACGTCTGAGGCTAGGGCGAGTTTGGTGTTTTCCGCTGTGCCTGTGGCTGCAACGGGGGAAGCGCCGGGTGATGCTGCGGTGTCGCCGGGGCTGGGGCTGCTGCTCGCGTTTTGGCTGTCACTGCGGCAAGCTGCTACACTGAGGGCGATCGCCATTACGGTAATTGCTGTAGTCAGACGCTTTGGATTAATCAAGTTGAGACGAAAAAGCATAGGTATAAAAAATCTGCGATCGTTATATGGGTGTCCCGCATCAGCATAGCGCGCAAAAGTAAAGGTTAGGTTAAGAATCTTTACACTTAATCGCCATTTAATATTAATTAATATTATTAATGTTATTTATGAGCTTGACAAGTGTGATTGTATATGATAAGGGCAAGATAAAGTGGTACGGAAACCAGCATTCGATCGCCCGTTAGCGAAGCCCTCGAAGAGGATCGCGAAAAAGTCCCGATTAAATTATCACAAGATCCAGGCTTGAGAACCAGAAAACCATACAATGGTGGTTGTTTTGACAGTAGTGCTAGTATTAATAATTTGAAAGCTGCGGGCATTGAAGCTTGCATCTGACAAATACATTTTGACGAATGCTGTTTGATGATATAGCAACCGCCCTGACGGTTAGGACGTTCTTAATTGCACAAACATAAACGGTCGATTGCAACTTCGGTCTTCCTTCTTTCTTCTGCTATAATGCCTGCTCCTATTGAACTAATCTGGGCTGTTATTGGTTTGCTCCTGACGATAGCAGGCAATTTTTTGCCTGCATCTGTCACAATTCCGATTGGGTTGTGGGACGATCGAGGACTTCAGGCGTACTCTTTAGGTGTTACCTTTCAAATTGGAGCCGTTTTGCTAGTAGGCTGCATGGGGGGGAAAAATGCAGCAGCTCTCTCGCAAATTGCTTATTTGGCATTAGGATTAACGGGGTGGCCAGTTTTTTCTGAAGGCGGCGGCATCGGCTATCTCACACAAGCGCGTTTTGGGTATTTGCTGGGTTTTGTGCCTGGTGCTTGGGTGTGCGGCTGGGTGGCTTTTAAGGTCGCTTCGCGGCTGGAATCTATGGCTTTTAGCTGTTTGTGCGGTTTGTTCACTGTTCACGCGATCGGCTTAATTTATCTAATTTTTACTTACTGGCTGCCTCCGGCAAAAAAAACACCTTTATTCGATGAGATTCTTAAATATTCGGTTTATCCCCTGCCGGGACAATTGGCGGTAGTTTGTGCGATCGCAGTGCTGTCATTTACTTTGCGCCGGTTGATGTTTTATTAATTGCGAAGGATGAAGGAAGTTCGGCAACGGATTCGCTCGACGGATGAAACGGATGTCAGGAAGAAGGAAGAAGGAAGAAGGAAGAAGGAAGAAGGAAGAGGTAACGGGTAATTGTGCAAAATAAGGTTATACTATACATTGCGAAACGGGAGAGTCATCTCGCTGCGGCTCGGATTGCTTTGCTGCACTGCATTCTGCTCGCGATGACAAGTGAGATTGGAGTAAATTCTCTCATGCCCGATGCCCCATTTTCTATTGCTTAATTCATGCGTTTTAAAAGAAATCCCTTGTTCTGGATTGCTGCGGTTATCAGTTTAGTTTTAGACCACCTGACTAAGTTTTGGGTGGTACAAAATTTTGACTTGACACTTCCTCCGCAGACGCAGCCGCTGTTACCTGGGGTGTTTCACTTCACTTATGTTGTTAATACTGGTGCCGCTTTTAGTATGTTCAGCAATGGCGGGGCGATGTGGTTGCGCTGGCTGTCTTTGGGCGTTAGTGTGGGATTGATGGTGCTGGCTTGGTTCGGGCCGCGAATTAACCGCTGGGAACAAGCTGGCTACGGTTTGATTTTGGGGGGAGCACTGGGGAATGGGATCGATCGATTTGTTTCGGGTCACGTTGTAGATTTTATCGATTTTCGGATCATTCGGTTCCCGGTATTTAATCTGGCAGATGTGTTTATTAATGCTGGGATTATCTGTTTGCTGATTGCAACTTTTAACAGTACACCGCCTACTCCGACTACTCCGAGAACTCAGGACGATCGCAATTCTATTTCAGAGTAACTTTGAAGAAGCAAGAAGGAAGTTCGCCAACGGATTGGCATTATAGGGATGTCACGGATGTAACAGCTAACTAACGGTAGGGTGCGTCAGGGGGGAGATTCTTAGTTTGTGGTCGCCACATTCAACCCTGAGGCACCCTACAATGACTTTGGTAATGGCTTAAAATGAGATAAGAACAGACCTATTGTTAAAACTAAATTTGCCCGTGACTCCTAATCCCTTTGCTCAAGAACGCTTACTATTTGCCCCAGCAACGCCCGATGCTGATGCTATCCCGACTATTTTTGCTTTTCCCAACGAGTACACGGTGGGTATTACCAGTCTCGGCTATCAGATAGTGTGGGCAACTTTGGCTGTGCGATCGGATATTGAAGTGGGCCGTTTATTTACTGATATCCGGGAACAACTTCCCCGAAATCCCGAATTACTGGGATTTTCGCTTTCTTGGGAACTAGACTATGTAAATATTCTTAATTTATTGGAATCTCTAGAAATTCCGATTTGGGCGTCAAAACGAACTGATAATCATCCGATAGTATTCGGCGGTGGCCCGGTTTTTACTGCTAATCCCGAACCTTTTGCCGATTTTTTTGATGTGATTTTGCTGGGGGATGGCGAACATCTCATTGACAATTTTATTGATGCTTGTAAAGAAGTCCGCAAAGCCGACAGATTAACTAAATTGCGGCATTTAGCCCAAGTTCCGGGAGTTTACGTCCCCAGTTTGTACGACGTAACTTATCTGGATGCGGCTGAGGGTATTAAATCGATTCAGCCTGTCGATTCGGGAATTCCCAGTATGGTTGAAAAACAGACTTATCGCGGCAATACTTTATCTGCTTCCACTGTGGTGACAGAAAAAGCGGCTTGGGAAAATATTTACATGGTGGAAGTGGTTCGGAGTTGTCCAGAAATGTGCCGTTTTTGTTTGGCAAGTTATCTGACTTTGCCGTTTAGAACTGCGAGTTTCGAGGGTTCGCTGATTCCGGCGATCGATCGGGGTTTAGCTGTGACTAATCGTTTGGGTTTGTTGGGTGCTTCGGTCACTCAGCACCCGGAATTTGAAGCGTTGCTGGATCATTTGAATCATCCAAAATACGACGGCGTGCGGTTGAGTCTTTCTTCGGTAAGGACGAATACTGTGACAGTTAAATTGGCAGAAATATTGACCAACCGAGACAGCAAATCTGTGACGATTGCGGTGGAAAGCGGGAGCGATCGCCTCCGCAAAATCGTTAACAAAAAACTCACAAATGACGAAATTATTCAAGCTGCTATCAATGCTAAAGCTGGAGGTTTAAAGGGAATTAAACTTTACGGGATGGCGGGAATTCCCGGCGAAGAAATGGAGGATTTAGAGGAGACGGTGGCGATGATGCGGGCGATTAGAAAAGCTGTTCCCGGTTTGCGGTTGACTCTGGGATGTAGCACTTTTGTCCCGAAATCTCACACTCCTTTTCAGTGGTTTGGAGTGAATAAAGATGCCGAGAAGAGGCTGAAATTTTTAGATAAAGAATTGCGGAAGTTAGGTTTAGAATTTAGACCTGAAAGCTATAATTGGTCGGTGATTCAGGGTTTGTTGTCAAAGGGCGATCGGCGGTTGTCTCGGCTGTTGGAATTAGTGCGGCATTACGGCGATACTTTGGGCAGCTATCGGCGGGCGTTTAAGGAGTTGCGGGGACAGTTGCCGGAGATGGATTTTTATGTTTTTCAAGAGTGGGAATTGGATCAGGTTTTGCCTTGGAGTCATTTAAAAGGGCCGCTACCGGAGGCGACTTTGAAGAAGCATTTGGCTGAGGCGATGAGTCATACAAAAGGATGTGAAAATTCACTAATTCCGGTTTATTAAAAATGAGAACTGAAAAAATAACGACTGGTTTGAAAACTCCTAGTAGCTACTATATTGAGATCATCACAACTTTTCCACCCTGTCCAATTACGTGCGAAGCTGAGTCAATCGCTACCAAAAATCGGATTGATTCTATTGTGAGTCGGAGCAATCTGACGCAGGACGCTCGGGATTACTTAAACGTGTTGGGTACTCTTGTTTATGATTGCGAACAAAAACATGAGCCAATGCCAGTCTTGAAAGGTATCGCACTACTGAAAGCACTGATGGTTGAAGACAATATTCAAGAAAAAGATTTGGTTAATATTTTTGAATCAGAGTCTTGGGTATCTGAGATGATGGATGGAAAGCGGGAACTGACGGCGAGTCAAATTCAAAAGTTAGCTAAGTTTTTCTATCTTTCCCCTCTGGCATTTCTTGAGTATAATTAATTGCCAGGATACTGGGATGAGTGACGCACTATAATATAATTATGCCCGAAGTCCAACCGAAAGAAATTCAGCGTTATACTACGCCAGATAACAAAGTGCCTTTCGATCAGTGGTTTGATTCGCTGAGAGATATCAATGCTCAAGCCAAGATTATATCTAGGCTTAACCGAATTGCTGATGGTAATTTAGGAGACTATCGCTCCGTGGGGGAAGGCGTATGCGAACTCAAAATCAATTATGGGCCTGGCTACCGAATCTATTTTGGACAAATAGGAATGACAATTGTGATTCTCATCTGCGGAGGCGATAAAAGCACTCAAGACAGAGATATTCGCCAAGCTAAAGAATACTGGACAGATTATAGGAGTTAAGACAATGCCTAAAAGCCTACCTTATCATCCATTTTTGATTGAATCTCTCAGAAAAAAGCCCGAACTAGCAGCAGCCTATATAACGGCGACATTAGAGGAAGAAGAGCCGGAACCTGAACTGCTAAAACGAGCTCTCAGCGATGTAGCAGAAGCTCTAGCTCAACCAAAAATGACTCCAGAACAATATGAATTGCACTTAAAAAAACTGGATGAATTGCTGTCGCAGCAAGGAAGTGATGCGATTTATAATCTGGGAAATTGGCTGAATGCTTTGGGATTGAAACTAACTGTTGCTGTTTGTACTGATACAGAGGATAATATTGCAAATGCTGAAACGCGATCGCACTTAACTGTCTAGCCAAACGATACAATGCCCAATTTTAAATATTCGTCGCTGATTAATGCCACCGTTGAAGCAGTCTGGAACTTTCACGAAAAGCCCGACATTCTGCAACTTTTGACTCCGCCTTGGCAACCAGTGAAAATCATTCGCCGCGAAGGGGGACTCGATGTGGGTGCTGTATCAGAATTTCGGCTGTTATTGGGGCCGATTCCTGTAAAATGGGTGGCGACTCACACTGAGTGCGAACAATATCGCTTGTTTGTTGACGAACAAACTGAGGGGCCGATGGCACGTTGGGTTCACCGACACGAGTTTACCTCAGAAAATGGCAAGACTAGATTGACAGATGCGATCGCATTTTCGATACCGGGCGGCCCGATTGTGGATTTGCTGTTAGGTTGGTGGGTGGAAATGCGGTTAACAGATATGTTTCGCTACCGCCACGAAGTCACAAAAAGAGAGTGCGAAAAAAATGCAAACAACGGCTGAATATTACTGTGCTTTCTGCGGCGAACCGAGTACAACTTTTGTTGATATCAGCGGTGGTATGGAGCAATCATATATCGAAGATTGTCAGGTTTGCTGTCGCCCAAATGTTCTGTATGTCAGAATAGATGAAGATACCCTGGATATTGAAATAGATACTGACTATCAAGAATAAGTGACTATCAAAATGTATGAATTGCATTTGATGTAGACTTGGTAGAATTCATAAATTTTGAAGCTGCTGCTTCTACGAAAGCCTTAAAAATTCGAGAGTTGAACGAACAGTTTGGCGACATTTCCGGGTGCCATTGAATTGCTATCATCCAAGGGTGATAGCAGTGCTCCATTGCTTCTACCAAAGTGTCAGGTGCATCGGCTACAATTCGCCAATCGGAGGTTACCTTCCGCACAGCTTGATGATGCCAGGAAACAACTGTTGTTGACGTTTTTCCCATAATTTTTGCTAGCCGACTGGTTGGCTCAATTTCAATGGTATGCTCGATCGCACGCGGGGGAATTCCCGATCCGTGATTAACCTCGTCTCCGTAAGCATCCGGTACGTGAATCACCAAACTGCCGCCGCTGGCTACGTTCAACATTTGCATTCCCCGGCAAATCCCCAACACAGGTATGTCAGCCTTCAAAGCTAGCTTTGCTAAGCTTAATTCAAAATTGTCGCGTTCTGCATTAACCGAGTAAACAGTGCGATCGACATAACCGCCATAAAGTTCGGGGTTAATATCTCCGCCCCCCGAAAAAATCAAACCGTCTACTGCATCAAAAATACTAGCCGGATCTAATTGATTGGGCGGCAGCAAAATCGGAATGCCACCAGCAGCCTGAACTGCATCAATATAAGCTCCATTTAAGCGATATTCGCCTGCTGAACAGCGGTTGTATGTTGTGATGCCAACGATAGGAAATTTTTTCATTTGCTAGAGACTGGGAGATAATTATTTAGATTAATACTCAGATTTGGCACTATTTGTAATCAGTGTTTCATGGGGGGGCTAGAAGCCCACCCCACAATAAAACTTACTTACTTATTGTGAAACAGGCATCTTGCCTGTTTCTTGCCGGATTTCTTGTGATTCCTAGATTAAACTGAGCATTCCCTGCGCTGCTGTCTAATTTGTAACAGTTTCAGTATTAGTTTCCGGCAGCGGTTTGCGCGTGCACAGATAAGCCAGTGGCCCGAACAGCGGCACTAATGTCACTGCCCAAAATGCTGCGACATTCTGCATTCCTCGGCGCGCCATGTCGTCTGCCAATAAGGCAGGAAATAGCAGGCAAAGCATACAAAAATCTAAACTCATTACGTGGATAAAACGGTTGGTTTGCCACTGTCCAATAAAATCAGACCAATCGCCTTTTGTCAAGCCAAAGGCAACTAAAGCAGCAGCAGCTAATGTTAAGAAAATTCCCGTAAAGCGGGAGTCTAATATCTTTAAAAAGATATTTTTATGACCGGGAAATTCAGGATTCGGTTCGCGCAGGGCTAAATAAGGCAGCAAGGCAACGGCGCCGACGCCAAAGGATAAAGTGGCAAATAGCCATGCAGGTATTTTCTGCCCCCTGCCGTCAGCAAATAAGACGCAACTGTAGATGAGCGGCCAGACTCCCATGATGTTGAATAACGCTACAATTAAAGGGTTGATGTCTGCTATTTTGCCTGTGGAAATATTGGTAATTAGTGTGATGGTTTTTTCTGGGCTGTCGGGTGGTGCAAATACAAAGGCGTAGGTGAGAAATGCAATCCAAATCAGCCAAAATCCAATTTTTCGGAACATAGTTAGTTTTCTTTACTTCTAATATTACTATAGCAAGCTTAAAGGGTTTTTGAATAAGACTTTTTTTGTTTACAGCAGAGGACGCAGAGGACGAGAGGAGAATATCTGAATGTATTATTATTTGGTATTGCGGGTTTTGGGCCGATTGCTAAATTTTTGCATAAATTGGCGATCGATCCAATCTTTCCAATACCACAACAACCGTGATTCCCACATGAAGTTACCGCGAGATGCGATCGCCCTTTTATTCCCAGTACCAATTAACCCTAAATATTGTTTCTGCGGTGCAAAGGGTTTCAGCGGTTTTTCCAATAAAAACTGCTGCAAATTTTCAAACAGCGGTTTGCCCTGACGCACGGCAAACACGCCTGCTTTGGGACGGGGATAATTAACCATCGCAGCGATATCTCCAGCCGCAAATACGTTGGGGTGAGAGACTGATTGCAGGCAATCGTTGACTTGGATAAAGCCGTTTGAATCTGCTGCTAAACCGGATTCTCCGATCCAATGGGCTGCCGATGCTTGTGTCACCCAAAAAATGCGATCGCACTCTAATTCTAAACCTGATTTACAGGAAATTTGGTAATCGGTAGGGAATTGAAGAGTGGTTTCCCTCTTAATCTTTTTTACAGCACAGACTTTTTCCTTTAAATGCAATTGAATGCCGCGACTGATGAGAATTTGTTGAAGGCGTCGGCGCACCCGCTGATTATGTCCCTGCATCAATTCAGCACCGCTGTGAAACAAATGAATTTCTAATTCTTCTTCTTTCTTCCCCCTTCCCTTTTCTCTCTTAAGTCTTTCGCTGTACCTTAATATCCATCCGTTAAATCCGTTACACAATCCGTTGCCGAACCCTTCTTCCTTCCCCAATCGAGATTGCATATTTAATGCTAATTCTACGCCGCCTGCACCCCCACCGACAATGGCGATCCGCAACGGTTTTTGGGGATGGTTTTGCCTTTGGGAAATTAACTGATTCCAGCTAGCTAAAAACTCCGGTACGGGTTTAGCTGCGATTGCATATTCTGCAGCACCCGGTACAGATAAACTCGCAGGAGTGCTGCCGATATCCACAGAAAGCAAGTCAAAATTAACCGGAGGGCGAGTTTGACAAATAACTAAATTTTTGTTAAGGTCGATCGCGATCGCCCGATCGATTAATATTTGACACCCGGCAAATTCAGCGAGCGATCGCAAATCGATGTGACATTCATCATAATCGTAAAACCCGGCAACGTGCCCCGGCAGCATCCCGGAATAAGGCGCGTGCAGCACGTCGCTAATCAAAGTTAAACGCACTCCAGGCAGCGGTTTGAAACCGAACATTTTTAATACAATAGCATGACTGTGACCGCCACCAATTAAGACTAAATCTTTCACAATTACAGATGTTCGATCGAAATGTTCCAGCACCAATATTGTACAGCACTCGCACTCCTTGGGCCGCACTCTCCGGTAAGGAGAGCTTGCACTGCGTAAGGAATGATTTCTTAGCAGTTAGACAGAATGCTGTCACTTAGCCTCTGTCTCAGAGATTATACTTAGCTCAGTTGCGATCGGAGCACATCAATCCACCCATTGCACTTAATAGATTCCACATTCAGCGCAAATGGCTGTAGACTGTAGAGCGAGCAAATTTTATCACCAAATTATGCCGGGGTGTGTTTCAATAGCTAACTCACCATTCAAAACTATGACATTACGCATCATTCCGCGCAGTTGGCAGCGATCGATTAAAACTCTTTTCCCGCTTCTGTTTGCCCTCTCATTCATTATAGTATTGCTGGCGAACAACTTGATTCCGGCGATCGCCCAGCAACCCCGCCAGGAAATTCGTGGCGTTTGGATGACGACAAACGACAAAGACATCCTCAGAGATCGTCGCAAACTAGGAGATGCTGTCAGCCAATTAAAGCGGTTAAATTTCAACACAATTTATCCTGTAGTCTGGAATTCTGGCTATGCAATGTATCCCAGCTATGTAGCGCAGCAAAGAGACATTCAACCCTTTGTTTACAGAGGGTTAGACGGACAAGATATGATCGCCGATTTAATTGATAAAGCTCACCGCCAAGGCCTGTTAGTAATTCCTTGGTTTGAGTTTGGTTTCATGGCTCCTCCCACCTCAGAATTAGCCACACTTCATCCCGAGTGGCTGACACAAAAACAGGACGGCAGCCAAACCTCAAACGACGCCGGCGGCGAAGTTGTTTGGCTTAATCCCTTTCATCCAGAAGTGCAGCAATTCATTACCGAACTCGTACTAGAAATCACCACTCAATATAACGCAGACGGCATACAATTTGACGATCACATGAGTTTGCCGGCGGAATTTGGCTACGATGACTACACAGTTGCTTTGTATACCAAAGAAACAAAAAAAGCTCCCCCCAAAGATTTTCAAAATCCAGCATGGGTGCAATGGCGAGCCAATAAAATTACCGCTTTTATGTCGCAGCTAAATCAAGCCGTCAAAGCAGTAAAACCCCAGGCAATTTTCTCAATTTCTCCCAATTACTACGATTTTGCTTATAAACATCACCTACAAGATTGGCTGGCTTGGGTGCGTTTGGATATTGCCGACGAGCTAATCGTGCAAGTCTACCGTCCCAATCTAGAATCATTTGTGGACAAGATTAACCGTCCAGAAATGCAAGAAGCACAGCAAAAAATTCCCACCGGAGTTGGGATTATGACAGGTTTGAGAAATAACCCAGTACCGATTCACCAAATTAAATCTCAGGTGCAAGCAGTCCAAGGATACGGCTTAGGCGTCGCTTTCTTCTACTACGAAAGCTTGTGGGAATATGCACCAGAACCCCTCGCCCATCGACTTTCTCAATTTAGTGCTTTCTTCCCGTCTTCCGCATTCCGAACAGCGCTACAAATACCCAGACGCGCGGCGACTTTCCCTCCGCCGGCGCCACCCAAACCAGACCCGAAAGCTAAGCCAGAGCAACCTATTAAAAACACGGCACCTTCCCCCTCGCCAACCACGTAAAAGAATTAAAGAGTCCTCAGTCATTGGTAATTTTGTAGGGTGTGCCATTAGCCCGACAGTCCAACAGGGGTTTAAACCCCTGTCTCATAGCTGAAGTCGTCTAAAGACGACTGTAGCAATTTTATTAAAGCTGTTTTTGTATAGAGTTAGCGCAGAATAAGCTGTTGTACATTTAAATTGTATGTTGAGGGCGGGCTTTCCTGCCCATCCCACAAGAGTTAAAACTTATTTGACCGTGCCATTTAAATGCGGATTAGCTTATATGTGTAACTCTAATTTTCAAAATTGAGATTACTATTTGAGTCGGTTTTAACCGACTTATGCTATTAGACAGGGACTTGATTCCCTGGCGGCCCGTAACAGAATAAAACAGCTCTACTGGGGGGTAGGGGATACCGAGTTATGTTCCTATAAAATATCCGTATTACCAACAACTAGCATCAAAAAAATGCCAACTAACCAAAAAATTTTACTTCCAAAAATCGGCTGCGGCACTTGGGCCTGGGGCAACCGATTGCTCTGGGGCTACAATGAAAGTATGGACGACGAATTGCAAGCAGTTTTCAATCTTTGTGTTAGTAACGGCGTCACTTTATTCGATACCGGTGACTCTTACGGAACAGGGAAATTAAACGGACGCAGCGAGCAGCTTTTGGGGCAGTTTTCTCAACAATATCAAGGTGCAAATAAAGACAGTATTTGTATTGCGACCAAACTGGCTGCTTATCCTTGGAGGCTGACGCGACAATCAATGATATCGGCTTGCAAAGCCTCTGCTGCGCGCCTCGGAAAAAATGTAGATTTGGTGCAAATGCACTGGTCTACCGCCAATTACGCTCCTTGGCAAGAGGGGGCTCTTTTGGATGGTCTGGCTGACCTTTATGAGCAAGGATTGGTCAAGGGAGTGGGCTTGTCTAATTACGGGCCGAAACGGCTGAAATGGGTGCATCGGAAATTTAGCGATCGCCAAATTCCTATTGTTACTTTACAAGTGCAATATTCGCTACTTTCTACCTATCCGGTGACAGAACTCGGATTGAAAGATGTTTGCGATGAATTGGGGATAAAATTGATTGCTTACAGTCCTCTAGCCTTGGGTTTGCTGACGGGTAAATACTCGGAAAATGGCTCTCTTCCTAAAGGTATCCGAGGTTTGGCGTGCAAGCAGCTACTTCCGGGAATGCGATCGCTTTTGGAGTGTTTGCGAGAAATAGCGGCATTCAGAAACAAGACTGTTTCGCAGATAGCAATTAAGTGGTGCATCTGCAAAGAAACTATTCCGATTCCGGGGGCTAAATCTGTGGAACAGGCGAGGGATAATATTGGTGCTTTGGGCTGGGAGTTAGACTCCGGGGAGATTGCCGAATTGGATAAGGCAGCGGCGAGTGTAGATAAGAAAATGGTGCAGAATATCTTTCAAACTCGGTAATATCTCAGATGTTGTACCATTCTCAGGAACAGGCAAGATGCCTGTTCCACAAGACATGAATTTGCTTGTGGGGTGGGCATCCTGCCTGCCCGTATCATTCTCATGAACAGGCAAGATGCCTGTTCCACAAGACATGAATTTGCTTGTTCCACAAAAACTAAATTTTCTTGTGGGGTGGGCTTCTAGCCCGCCCATAAAAGGCTTATCGAGAATGGTGCAAGATGTGAGATGTTGTACCATTCTCAGGAACAGGCAAGATGCCTGTTCCACAAGACATGAATTTGCTTGTTCTAGAAAAACTAAATTTTCTTGTGGGGTAGGCTTCTAGCCCGCCCCTGAAAGCCTGATTTACACCGCACAAAAATTTTCGACACACCGCACAAACATTTCTACACCCATCCCCAACGCAGTTTCATCAAAATCAAAGCGCGGGTGATGGTGCGGGTAAGCTAAGTTTTTCTCTGGATTTGCTGAGCCCAAAAAGAAATAGCAACCTGGCACTTCTTGCAAAAAGAACGACATATCCTCGCCGCCCATTGTTTGGCATTCGGGAACGATTCCCGCAGGAGTTTCGACAACAGATTCTGCCACGCCGCGCACCAATTCAGCTATTCTCGAATCATTAATAACTGGCGGATAAAGCGAACAATAATCTAATTGGTAATTTGCCCCGTGACTCTGACAAATTCCGGCAATTAATTGCTCGATTCGCTTGGCAAAATAACCTTGATATGCTGGGTTGAAATAGCGCACCGTGCCACCGATTTGAGCGGTGTCGGCAATGACGTTGTGGGTGTGGCCTGCGTGGAAGTTGCCGACAGTTACTACCGCTGAGTCGATCGGGTCAATGTTCCGCGCGACGATTGCCTGCAAAGCGCTGACAATTTGGGCTGTAACTACGATCGAGTCCACAGTCTGATGTGGCATTGCGCCGTGTCCACCTTTGCCAAAAATCGTGCAGTCAAAAACTTCGACAGCCGCCATCAAAGCGCCGCTGCGGACGCCTACAGTACCCAAAGGTAGATTGTTCCACAAATGCAAGCCGACGATCGCATCAACATCAGGATTCTTTAAAACTCCCGCTTCAATCATCGGTTTTGCGCCCCCTGGGCCTTCTTCGGCGGGCTGAAAAATAAATTTTACTTTACCCGAAAAGCTGTGTTTGTGCTTTGCGAGATAACAAACAGTACCGAGGGCGATCGCAGTGTGACCGTCGTGGCCGCAAGCGTGCATAATTCCATCATGCTGCGATCGATAATCCACCTCATTTTCTTCTTGAATAGGCAAAGCATCCATATCCGCGCGAATTGCCAAAACCCGTCCCGGTTTGCCGCTGTCTATAGTTGCGACAATACCAGTTTTAGCAATATTAGTTTCATGATCTATGCCCCATTCCTGCAACTTTTGCGAGACAAACTGCGCCGTTAAATTTTCATCAAAACTCAACTCCGGCTTTTGGTGCAAAAGGCGACGCCATTCGACTAGCTGAGGCTGCAAATTTCTAATCTCCAGCCGCAATTGAGATAAATCGACAGAGGTTAAATTCGGTAAAGTAGAAACCATGTTTTATTCTCCTTTTTTTTTGATTAGCTTTTAGATTTAATCACTTAATAAATGGTAATCACTAATTATAGCGACCCCGAATAAGTTGTGAAACTCTCTGTGCTCTTTCTCTGCGGTCTCTGCGGTCTTTGTGGTTAAAATAAAATCTTCTTCAATCCTATCCCAGTTGGGCAGGAGATTTTTTATGAACCGCAGAGGGCGCAGAGTACGCAGAGGAAGATAAGAATGAGAAAGAGAGGTGTTTAGAATAGGGTTATTTAGAAGTCTGAGCAACTAAATTAACCCCTGGCAGTAACCGCTCTAAATCTAAATCTGAAGCAATTTTAGCTAATTTAGCAAGGTCAGTCGGGTCATCTAAATGCGGCAAAATACCCAACACAGGTATTTGAGTCAGCGACTGGATCAAATCAACGGGCGCTAGATCGGCCATTTCTTGTTCAGAATAAGCTTTAACGCAATTGAGCACAATTCCTCTCAGCTTAAAACCAGTGTGTCTGGCGAGAGCAACATTCGCCACAGCTTGCCCGATCGCCCCCAACCTCACAGGTACTACCAAAACCCCTCTCAGCCGCCAATCCCTGGCAATATCGGCCACCGTCAGTTCCCGCGTTACAGGCGATCCCAGCCCTCCCAAAGATTCCACCAACACAAAATCCTTGCGCTGCGAGAGGCTTTGCCAAGCCGTCCAGACCTTTTCGAGTTCGATACGTCTCCCCTCCCGTTCGGCGGCAATCGGCGGTGCTAGAGGGGCATCAAAGTGCACTGGATTGAGTTCTTCGGGGGATTGGTCGAGGGAAAACAAACGGGTGTAGAGTTCGCGATCGCCCGTTCCCGTTTGCAACAGCTTCATAATTCCCAAACTGCGATGGGGAAAATACATTTGCCAATAAGCAGCCAGAGCGCTGGTCAAAACAGTTTTGCCCGCGTCGGTATCAGTTCCAGCAATTAGCAGCGAGTTCATTGGCAAATAGCTAACAAGTAATTGGCCTCAACATCAGTCTAGGGGAATTTTGCCAGAAGTTTAGAGTTCTGGCGATGGTGCGGGTGTTGGTGCTGGTTCCGGTTCCGGCGCGGGTTCCGGTTCCGGTTCCGGTTCCGGTGCAGGAGTTGGGGCCGGTTCCGGTGACGGTGCGGGTGTTGGGGCCGGTTCCGGCGATGGTGCGGGTGTTGGGGCCGGTTCCGGTGTTGGTGCTGGTGTTGGCGCGGGTGTTGGTGCTGGTGTTGGCGACGGTTTGGGCGTCGGTTTGGGTGCGGGAGTTGGTGCGGGCGTCGGTTTGGGCGTCGGTTTGGGCGCTGGAGCCGGCGCGGGCGTCGGTTTTGGTGTCGGAGTTGGCGCTGGGCTTGGTTCTGGGCTGGGTTCCGGCAAAGGTTCTGGACTGGGTTCGGGCAAAGGTTCTGGACTGGGTTCGGGCAAAGGTTCTGGGCTCGGTTCCGGCAAAGGTTCTGGGCTCGGTTCCGGCAAAGGTTCTGGGCTTGGTTCTGGCAAAGGTTCTGGGCTTGGTTCCGGCAAAGGTTGCGGGGTTGGGGTTGGCAAAGGTAGCGGGTTTGGTATCGGAGTTAGTGTCGGCGTCGGGTTTGTGAGTGCTGGCGGTGTCGGAGTGGGTTTGGGGCGCGAATTGTTGAGAAATGAGCCGACTAAAGCCCAGGAACCGAAGCCAGTCAAGATTACTAAGCCCGCCAGCAGTCCGATCGCAGCGATGGGATTGTCCCAAAAAGTGTCGCCTGCTGGCTCACTTAACGGGTCTGGCTGGTTTTGCGGGCGGGAACTCCGGGCGGCTGGCTGGTTTGGCGGGGGGGAACTCGGGGCGGCTGGCTCCGGCGGCCTGCCCACGGCCACCGTTGCTATTAGCGAAGGGTTTGTCGGCACCACTGCTGGCGGCGCGGGCGGTACAGTTGGCTGGCTAGGCTTAGGATTAGTTTGGGCGTCGAGTGCTTGGGCGACTTCGCTGACAGATTGATATCGATCGCCCGGAGACCGATTCAACATCCGATTCAGCACCAAAGCCAAACCTGTGCTCACCTGCACTTGCTGCTGCCAATTCCACTGCAGCGTTTTTTGATCGAGCAATTCCTGCGGTTCTTTGCCTGTCAGCAGGACGATCGCCGTTACGGCTAAAGCGTAGAGGTCGCTGCTGGCAGTTACTCGCCCGCTGTGCAACTGTTCCATCGGCGCGTAGCCGATTTTACCGACAGTTGTCGCGTGGGCTGTTCCTTCGGGAGACTGGACTTTGGTGGCGAGTTCCTTCACCACTCCAAAGTCAATCAGCACCGGCATTTGGTCGTTTTCCCGCCGAATTATATTTTCTGGGGAGATGTCGCGGTGGATGATGCCGCGGGCGTGGATGTGAGCCAGTACCGGCAGCATTTGCCGGATAAATACCAAGACTTCGGCTTCCGTGAAGCTGCGACCATTTGAAGTTCGATCGAGCAGCAGTTCGCGGTAAGTCATCCCTTCCACGTAATCCTGCACTAAAAACAAACGCTGGTTCTCTTCAAATATTGCCCGAAACTGGGGAATTTGCGGGTGCGCTATTTGGTAAAGTATTGCCGCCTCTCTTTGAAACAATTCCTTCGATTTTTCCAAAACGTAAGGCCCGCTTTGCACTGGGATCAATTCCTTCAGGGCGCAGCGTTCTTGAAACCGTCCCAAATCTTCTACTAAATAAGTCCGGCCAAATCCTCCTTGACCTAAAATATTCACCAAGCGGTAGCGGTTTTGTAGGAGAGTTCCAATAGCAATAGGTGGCTGCATAAGTTTAAGTAGAAACTGTTAAAAAATAGACGATCGCTCACAGACTTAGTAATGCTATGTCTTTAATGCTCTTGAGCATACTTCACTATCTGTAGTCCCCAGTCCCGACCAAAGTTAGTATTTTACATTTTTTTGACATTCTTGGACGCCAGGATGGTCAGAAACCGGGTTTTTTCACGAAAATACACAGCTTGCAACCCGCATATCCGATCGAAAACCCGGTTTCTGCGTCAATATCTCAAGGGAGAAATGCACGATTTTTCGTAGAAACCGGGTTTTTTGGCCTTAGCCCTAATAAGTTGTCGCCCCTCGGTCTAGGCCATACATCTCTATAAAGCTTGAGATTATTTATGAGAGATGTCTACTGACTACTGACTAATGACTACTGTCAACTGTCAACTGTCAACTGCCAACTGCGAACTGTCAACTGTCAACTGTCAACTGTCAACTGTCAACTGTTAAGCTTTGCTTTCACCATGTCTTGAATTCTGTTACCGTCTGCTTTGCCCTTAAGCTGCTGCATTGCCTTGCCCATCACCTTGCCCATATCTTTTGCAGAAGTAGCGCCAACCGAAGCAATCACTTCGTCAACGACTTGACTCACCTCTTCGTCTGACATCTGCGCCGGCAAATACTCTTCAACAATTGCCAACTCCGCCTCCTCTTGTGCCACTAAATCTTCGCGGCCACCTTTGCGGTATTGTTCGATCGAATCCCGGCGCTGTTTGGCTATTTGCATCAAAATTTCCATTTCTTGAGCTTCTGTCAGCGTCTCTTGGCCGGAGGGACGAAGGCTGACTTCTTTTTCGAGAATAAATTTCTTGATGCCGCGAACTGTTTCCAAGCGAACTTTGTCCTTGGACTTCATGGCTGCTTTGATTTCTTCGTCAATGCGTTCTCTTAAGCTCATCGATTTCTACCTTGCTTTGCCCGATATCAAAAATCTGGAGTATGCTTCCGATTCTTAACTTTTTTTACAGTATTTTTCAAGTTTATTGCCTGTTGGTGGCATTTTTATCGCATTGAACCCGGATGCCTTCGGCCTTCGACTGAATTTTGGGCGGCTAGACTTCCAGCCTCCGCCCCAAATTGACTCACGCCAGAACTTTTAGACGCAGGGACACAAGTGCGATCGTACTTCTGCCAGTACAGAGTTCGCTAGAACCCACATTCCACGCCGTGGGGGTGTCACACAGCATAATTACGCAGAAAACTCTATCTTTACAGTAATAAATTATGCCTTTAAAAAGTTTGTAATCCGTTAATGTACGGTACTCAAGTATAATTCATAGTTTTATTGCTGGATAAAAATAAGTAAAAACCGATTGTGACCGTTAAGGGAGCCGAATGTGGGGTAGAAACCGGATTTGTTGGACATATTTCTGCAAGTCCTATTCAATTCGCCTAACTTCACACTTGTGGCCGCCCCGAATGTTAAATCTCTTAAAAAATTGGCTGAATATTTCTAGTTTCAGATGGTAAGATAGCGATGGAATAAACGTCCTGCAAGAGGCCTGCTGTGATCCGTTCTGCTACTTTACCGCTTCCGCTTCCCGAGCCGCCGGTTTCCGCTCATGACCGTCTGCGGCTGTTCTCCGGTTCTGCTAATGTTCCTCTCGCCCAAGAGGTGGCTCGCTATCTGGGGATCGATTTGGGGCCGATGGTTCGCAAGCGGTTTGCTGATGGGGAACTCTACGTTCAAATTCAAGAATCAATTCGGGGTTGCGATGTTTACTTGATTCAGCCAACTTGCTGTCCGGTAAACGATCGCCTCATGGAATTGTTAATTATGATCGATGCTTGTCGCCGCGCTTCGGCCAGACAAATTACTGCCGTCATCCCCTATTACGGATATGCTAGGGCTGACCGCAAAACGGCCGGAAGAGAGTCGATTACTGCAAAATTAGTGGCTAATTTGATTACGGAAGCTGGGGCCGGTCGCATTTTGGCGATGGATTTGCACTCAGCTCAGATTCAAGGTTATTTTGACATTCCTTTCGATCACGTTTACGGTTCGCCGGTCCTATTGGATTATCTGGCGAGCAAGCAATTGACGGATATTGTTGTGGTTTCGCCGGATGTTGGCGGAGTCGCTAGGGCGAGAGCTTTTGCCAAAAAGCTTGGCGATGCTCCCCTGGCAATTATTGACAAGCGCCGCCAAGCTCACAACGTGGCAGAAGTGATGAATCTTATCGGTGATGTCAGGGGCAAAACTGCTGTGTTGGTGGACGACATGATCGATACTGCCGGCACGATTTCTGAGGGCGCCAGATTGTTGCGCCGCGAGGGTGCGAGGCAGGTTTATGCTTGTGCTACTCATGCGGTGTTTTCGCCTCCGGCGATCGAGCGTTTGTCTAGCGGGATTTTGGAAGAGGTAATTGTTACGAATACAATTCCTGTGCCGGAAGAGAACCGTTTTAAGCAGTTGACGGTGCTTTCGGTAGCCAATTTGCTCGGAGAAACTATTTGGCGGATTCACGAAGATAGTTCTGTTAGCAGTATGTTCCGCTAGACAGGAAAGGCGCTTTTTGAATGTTTGTTTTAGGGTGCGTTAACCAAGTGTAACGCACCGTTTTTTTGTGAATAGTGCGATCGTTTCCCGCAAGTAATAAGGCCAGGCGCATCTAAATTTTACTGTCAAGTCCCATCAAATTCTTGTGGAGTGGGCGTCCCGCCCGCCCGGAGAATACAATTTAGATGCCCGACAGCTTATCAAGTTTCTCGGTAAAATAACGGTTATAACTTTGTAGTGAGGACTAAAGTCCTCATAAAAATTGGCTCAGACTTTAGCTCTCACTACGAACCAATGTGACGATCGGCGATCGATCGCACTTGGTACCACCGGAACAAGAGATGGTAAAATTCTATCTTGTTGTTGGAAGAGGGCGAATTTTTTATATTCTAGATAAGTCTCGTCACAATCAGGAGCCCATAGGGAAAAATCATGAAACATTCACTTGTACGAACAGTGGCCGCACTGGCAGGTTCAGCAATTTTAACACTCGGGGCGATCGGTTCGGCTAAAGCATTTACTTTTGACGAAACCGAAATTAACCAAGACCGAGTAATTGTCATCGCCCAACCCCGCCCTTCCGGCGGCTACCAATTGCTAATTCTAGAACAAGTCTCTGACGCGCGAAAATGCTGGAGCGAAAGTGGCTCTAATCCCGTGAAAGTCGATCCATTATTAGTTAGTTTTGATTTCACCGGTATTTGTGGCCGCGCAACTGACAGCAACGGCTTTTCAATTCGCATGGCAGGCACCGATTTAGCATTAAAATACACCCTAACTTTGGAAACTGTTGATGGCAATGTTCTACTAATTGGAACTCCCGTAGATTACCAAGGTAAATCGGTGGTTATCGGTCGCACAAACGGCGATGTTAACGACTTCATGAAAATCAGTCTCGATCCTGCTTGGCGCTTGAGTAAAAGAGCTTACCAAGGCCGCACATTAGGCCACTTTTATTTCACTACCAATCAATCCGCACCGGGAGAAATTGGCAATACCGGAGGCAATACCGAAGCAATACCGCAGCCAATACCGCAGCCAATACCGCAGCCAATACCAATACCAATACCGCAGCAGCCAATACCGCAGCCATCACCGCAGCCATTACCGCAGGAAATACCAATACCGCAGCCAATACCGCAGGAAATACCAATACCGTAGGCAATACTGGCTTTTCTACAATTCGGAGATAGCTACCAATGATATCTACGCTTCCGAAATTAAAGAAGCTGTGGGCTTTGGGTTTGTAGCCCGGTTTTCTCAACATAATACCTTTCGACCGCAACTTGCTTTTACCAGAGAGCAATTGGTATCTTTAGTATTGGAATCCTGGAAAGGAATACAAGATGCTATATCACATTTCCTAGCAATGTTTCTATCCGTCCCTATAGCGATGTTGATATTGTCCGGTGGAGTGCCTGAAAAGTTCTATTGGCGCGGGAAAACAAGATAGTTAGCGGTTATCAAGATGGAACTTTTAAACCTACGCAGTCCGTCACTCGCGCTGAATTGATGGCGGTGCTCCGTCGAGCGGCGGAATTTGGTTTCTCTGCCCGGGGAATGAACCGGGATTTAGTTGCTCAAGAACCGTCTAAAACTTTTTCAGGCACTCAGAAGTATTGGGCTGCTGCTATTTTTGCTCAAATGTCTTCTTATTGTTCTGTTGCTTCTGCTCTTAACGAAATTGGCGATCGGTTTGCTTTCCATGATTCTGCAAAGCGGAATTACGCGGCGGCGGCTACTTGGCGGATGCTGAAATGCGTTAAGGCTCAGTAGGGCGAATTAGAGCCCCGACTTCTTCCAGAAGTTGGGAATCTGAGTATATTGCACAATTACCTCATTTTTTGGTTAATAGTTATATGTTGTACTCTTGTCAAGAACGGGCAAGATGCCCGTTCCACAAAACTTGATTGTATTGTGGAACGGGCATCTTGCCCGTTCCTAAACAAGTAATTGAGAATGGTGCAAGATATCAGTTAATCAGGACTTTAGTCCTTACTACAAACCAGTCCGTAATCAGGGCTTTAGTCCTTATCATATCGTTTCCTTCCGTTGCTTCTTAGAGGGCTTTTTAGGAGTTTTCTGGACGGGGATGGTCTCGGATTCTTGCTGTGCGATGTCTGGGGTTACTTTAAACAAGTCATTTAAGGAAAGTTTTTGTTGCGATTCAAGTTCGTTTAGCAAGTTTGATGCTGTTTCTAATATTTGTTTTCCCTGTCTGACTTGAATAGTAGTTTTATTTTCGATCGCATCTAGCAACACAAAAATCGAGACTGTTTGCCAAATCTCTAAATCGTCGCCGACGACATCGCAAGCAGAGACAATTTTGCCGTTTTGTGGGGCGTGAATTCCTAAGCCGGAATCTTGAATTAACGGCTGGATTTCTGCTAGACTTAAATTCGCAAGGTCGCTAATTTTATGTTCGAGGGATACTAAATCTGCTAAATCTGGTAAGTTGACCGATTCTGCGGCTAAAGCATCGAATTTAAAGGTAAGAGTTTGATTTAAAGGATCGGAAATGGCATAAATTGATTGAATTTGCGATCGACTAACTGCACCTTTCTCGAAAAAATCTCTACCTTGCGGGGCGATCGCAATTTGCCCATTTTCCGCCACCTCCAAGCTTTCCAAACTAACCAGAGTCGCCGCCGTAGTCTTCACAAAAATCTCGTCCAACCCCAGCAAATCCGCCAATTCCTTCAAAGTTGGCGCAGGTTCAAACTCAACACCCGCCCGCAAAATGAACTCTTCCAACACGTTAAACTCGCGCGGTTCGCTAACCGCCACCTCCAGCGGAGTTTGGCGGATTGCAAAGCGGAATTGACGCGCCGCCAACACTGACAAACCCGGATTTTGTTGCTCCATCTGTTCGGCTAGCGAACTTAAATTCGAGTCTATGGGTTTAGTTGAGGACGCTAGAAACATCTACAAAACCTCCGCAGTGACGCACTGTTTTTGAAACTTCCTGATACATTTTTCCCACTGTACCTGTTTGTTGGGTAAATAAATCGTGGCAGCCGACAACTACTAACAATTCTTGAGCGCGGGAAAATGCCACATTCACCCGTTCCGGTTCCTTAGCAAATCCAATATCGCCCCTAACATTATTGCACACGGTGCTGACAATAATTACAGGTCTTTCCATGCCTTGAAATATGTCAACTGTACCAGTGCGGATGCTCAAAGCAGGGAATCTTTCGCCTTCGATTCTGTCTTTAATTGCATTTAATTGAGCAGCATAAAAAGTGATAATTCCGATTTCTTTCGGTGGTTCACCGTCGGCAACTTTGGGCTGCCAAGCTGTCTGCATTTGTTCGCACAAACGCTCGATCGCATCAATCTCCTTGACATTCAACCGGGAAGTACCCTGTTTTTCTTCTTCAAATCCTTGTCCGATGGGCGTTTTCACCCACAGAATGTGATTATTTTCTTGAATGATTCTACCTGCGAGGTTGTGGGCGCGCTTGGTGTCTGCTTCCTGAATGCCACAGTTGAGTTTTTGCTGGTAAAACTGATTGATTGCGCCCATGATTTGCGGGTGCATTCGATACTGAGTTGTCAGCATTTTTTTGATGCTGTCGTTGGCATTTTCAAACAAAACTTTGAACAAAGATTCTTTGATAAAGCTAAGTTCGTCTCCGGTACAGCCGATGTCTTCGGCAATATCGTCGATCGTACTTTGATTAAACATCGGCGGCAATTGCCTGTGATCGCCCACTAATACTAACTTTCTGCCTTTCAAAGCGGGAATTAATAACTCTGGGGGAGTGCATTTGCTAACTTCGTCAATGATGACTGCATCAAAGCTGGGAAAGTTTTTAGTAAAATCGAAGCTAGCAGCCTGCACGCAAGTAATGCCGATCACGTTGGCATTGTCAATATAAATTTGCTTTAAATCGTTGCGGTCTTTTTCTGAGGGATTGCGAAGTTTTTGAATCCAATCTGTCACAAAGTTTTGAGAACGATTTAGTGCTGTTTCTTCTTGTTCTAGTTTCCGCTGCCAAGTTTTGAATAAACGCTTAATTTTGTTTAAAAAAGCTACGGTGAATAATCCTGTATTCGGAACTTCTGGCTGATATTGAGTCGGGATAGTTTGCCATGCTGACTCCCACCAATTTCTCTCAACAAGTAATGCTGCTGTCGGTTGCTGCTGTTGCAGTTGAGCGGTAATTTCGCTCAATTCGGTTTGAAGTTCGGCGAGTTGCTGCTGCGAAGTTGCAGCCGCAGTTTGTAGCGGAGATAAATGCTCGTCAAGAGTGTTTTTGATGGTCTCCAAAACCCCAAAAGGGTCTAGATCGGCAATGGATTTTTCAAGCTGAATCGTGCTTGCTTTCCAAGCCTCAACTTGCTTGATAAACTGCTGCGGTTGCTCCCAAATATTGGATTTTTGGGCGAGATATTGTTCAGCTAAAATCCGCAACTTTTCAGGGGCGTTGGGCTGTTGGACAATTGCTTGCAACAAATTAGTAACTTGGCTAATTTTTAAGTTCGCCTCTTGCTGCGCTGTTTCTACCTGAAGTTTAGCGGCGGATATTTGCTGCTGGTTCAAGGTTTGACCGATTTTATCTAATAACTGTTGCTGTTTGATAAGCTGCTGTTCGGTTTCGGTTTTTAGGGGAACAACGCACTGACGCGCATTTGCAAGGATACTGTGCAGCAATTCTTTGACTAGGCGATCGAAGGTAGCCTGGACATGATTTGGGTGCAAGGATTCACTATAAAATTGTTGAATGCTACCTAAGAAAGTGCGAGCTTTTTCGATGATAAATTTGCGCTGACTTTGGCTGACTTGGGAGTAGCTGGCGAAGTCTTTGGCTAGTTGTTGCCACTGTGTACGATCGCCCGCAGAGAGCACGATCGGCGTTTGACTCAAATTTAGGTGCAGAAACTCGCTAAACCGGAACTGTTGCCCTTGTAGATCCTTAAAACCTGCGCTTTCTTCGTGGGATATCGCCTTTTGCAACCGATCCAAATCGGGCAAATTGATTTTGCATTTGGGCGGCACGATCGGCAATTTGAGCGATCGGGCAATTTTCAGCAATCCTGCGGGCAATTCTACCATATCATCCGTGAGCATTGCGCCCGTTTCCCAGCAAGATTTCACGACTTCATAGAGTCCCGTATCTGCCGTCTCGATCCACTGTGCAACCGCGACGACAACGGCTGCTATTTCCGCTTTTCGCAATTCCAAATTCTTGATTTTCTGTTCGAGATTGTGGCGGTGTGTCTGATTTTGCCGATCGCCCAATTCGAGTTGATTCACAGCCTCAGACATCTGTCGCGACACACGCAACGACTCCGCAACCGCCGACATAGCGTGACAAACATCATCAGCGCGATCGAATGCCGTCTTAAATTCCGATATTTGCGCTGCTACAGTTTCCTGCAGCCAAACCGCAATCCCAAACGCGCCGCAAGCAGGGCGATCGAAGCCGATTTGGGTAGCATAGCTGGTGGCAATGCGAACATTTGCCATAAAGTTTTCTACTAAAACATTGCCTTCTGAATAAGGTTTTAGTCGGGGCATAAACTCGGCAACTTCTGGAGATTCCCAGTTAACATTCGGCGCATCCAGCAAATTTCCTAGCCCGCTAACTAGAGATTCAATATCGCTTTTTTTGGTTAAAATCTCTTCATAAGCTGCTGCTTGCTGGTTGCACTTTTCCTCAATATTTGCTTGATTGTCGTGCAGGTGTTTGAGTTCATTAAAAAACTCTCTCTCTGCGGCACAGTAGGCGGTAAATCGCTCTGATTCTGCCACCAACTGCCGCAAAGATTTGACATTAGTCAGGCGCTGCGAGAGCTTTTCTTCGCAGTCAGTCGCCGTATTTTGCAGCCAAGTGCCGATCGCATTTTCCTCTAAAAACGGCTGCCCTTCTTCCTGCACCTTATGAGCTTTTCCCTTCCGCAAAGCCCGAATCGCCGGATTGTGTACTAACCGACTCAAAGCATTGTCTACAGCCAAATTTGCTTGCGAAGCAATGAGCGTTTTGCCGCCCTGACTGGCAATTTGATAGCAAATCTCCGCAATCACAGTCGTTTTGCCAGTTCCCGGCGGGCCTTGAATCAAAATTAAATCCCGTGCCGAAAGCACCGTTTCTACGGCGGCAAGTTGGTCGTCATTAGCATTGCGATTTAATAATTTTTCCCGATCTAATTTAATCATTTTTTCGGGCATTCTCGCCTGAGAAGAGTCGAATAAAAACTCACTCAAATAGGGATTTTGAGCGCGGCCATCTGTCAGCATTTTTAAAGCTTTCTTCTTGCGTTCGATCTGACTGATATCGCCCGCCGCCTCAAAATATAAGAATCCTTGTTTGGGCAGTTGATATCTGCCGCCCGCCATGCGAACTCCTAAATCAACATCTAACTTAATCCGTAATTTACCATGTTCAAAGTCAATTTCAGCGATGCTACCCAATGTCTCTCCATCGCGGCTGCTTCTGCTTCCTGGCGGCGAATCAAACAGAATAATTTCTTCATTTCGCGCCTTTTTTAGCCTTTCGCGAAAGTCGCCCACTTCTAAGAAATTTTCCTCGTAACCGTCAAGAGTTGCGGAATTACGATCGATTTCAAAAGTGACGATTTTGAAGCCGGAACCGTAATTGTGCCCTCGGAAAGGCACGCAAAATTGACGCGCTTCCGCGATGCGTTTTTCAACATTTAAAAAAGTGTGCCAAACTTTTAGCTGTTCGGTAGTCGGTATGTGTCTGTCGTCCCAAAATGGCATTTGTTGGACGCGGGCGATCGACTTTACAGGAATTGGCGATCGACTGTTAGCCAAAAGTCGCAACTGAACCGGCAAAGCATACCCATCTTTCCTCCCTCTGGGAACCGCCACCAAACCAGCATCCAGCAGTTTTAAACCGCCGATTCCGTCTTCACACCGTACAGTTGCTAACAACCGCAAAGTGCGATCGGCTTTTTGCAACAATTGAGGTAATTCAAAATCATCTCCATCCGTAGCAAGCAGCAATTCCCAGATTTCTTCTTCAGAAAATCTCTCATTTACCTTTTGGCGACGGACGTAGAAAAGATTGTGGGATTGGCCAGCTATCTCCGACATCAAAATTTCCGCACGCTCTCTACATTCCCAATCGCAATATTTCCCTAAAGCCGCTTCTCCTTCTATATCCCGAATAAACTTATTAATTGTGCGATCGCCACTAAATTTATATCCCCAATCTTCTGTTACTAAAGATGGCATATTTTGATTTTAGATTTTAGATTTTAGATTTTAGATTTTATCTTGGATTTAAGATTAGCACATCGGAACTTGTACCGACAGAACCGCTACATCCCAAAAAAAATTAAGGTGTGCATTGCACACCCTACGACCATCGCAAATTACCGTACAGGCGAAAGGCGATCGTATTAAACACTTTAGAATCAAAAGGGCGAACGATGGGACTTGAACCCACGAATGGTGGTACCACAAACCACTGCCTTAACCACTTGGCTACGCTCGCCGTATCAGTTTTAACTATAGCATCAGATCTCAGCACAAGTCTAGGGGTAAGGCAAAAATATTTTGAAATATTTCTGAGCGTCCCTCAACCGGACAGATAGATTGTGCCTCAAGTTCCAAGCACAGTAAGACTATAGCACTATTTTCGCTCTGCGCGATCGGCTTGTGCGATCGGCAATTATCTCGCCCCCAGCAGTCATGCGGCTTGGGTTCGGTAGCTTTGGCAGCGTTCCGATTCGGCCCAGCGCATTAAAATAGCCTTATCAGCCCAGGCGCATCTAAATTTTACAGTCCAGTTTGATAAAACTCACATCTTGCACCCTTCTCAAGAACAGGCAAGATGCCTGTTCCACAAAGAATGAATTTCTTGTAGGGTGGGCTCTTCTAGCCCGCCCCTAAAAGCCTTATTGAGAATGGTGCAACATCTCAGATGAAATGCTTGTGGGGTTTCCCGCCCGCCCGAAAAATACAACACAAGAAGCGGGACAGCTTATCCCACACCGCATGAGTTATCAACCATCCCTCTTCTCTCTCTTCTCTCTTCCCTCTTCCTTCGCCTCGCTTCGCGTCTTCGCGGTTCGTAAAAAAAACTCTTCTCCGCAATCCAAAATCTAAAATCTAAAATCAATATGAGCTACTGTGTGAACCCTGAATGTCAAAATCCTCACAACTCCAACGCCGCACAATTTTGCTTAAACTGCGGCTTTAACCTGTTGCTGAGACAGCGATATCGCCCGATTGAACTTTTAGGTAGAGGCGGATTTGGTAAAACTTTCCTAGCAATTGATGAAGACATCCCATCTCTACCCCGCTGTGCAGTCAAGCAATTTTATTTTTACGACCGCGACCCCAAAATTTTTAACAAAGCCGTTGAATTATTTCGGCAAGAAGGCGTCCGTTTAGACGAACTCGGAAAACACCCGCAAATCCCTACATTATTAGCCTGCTTTGAACAAGAAGGTCATATTTATTTAGTTCAAGAGTTTATAGGGGGATCGACTCTTAAACAAGAATTAGCCAAGAGTGTATACGATGAAGAGCAAATTTGGCAACTGCTGCAAGACTTATTGCCAGTGCTGCAATTTATCCATGGCAAGCGCGTCATTCACCGCGACATCAAACCCGAAAATATTATCCGCCGACAGTCAGACAACAAACTCGTATTGATCGATTTCGGCATTGCCAAACTGCTGACTGATTCAGCTATGCTTCGCCCAGCAACGCTCATTGGCAGTCAAGATTATGTAGCTCCCGAACAAATGCGCGGCAAAGTATTTCCTGCTAGCGACCTTTACAGTTTAGGTGTTACTTGCATTCGCCTAATGACGCAAGTTCCTCCCTTGGATATGTACGACTGCAACAACGAGCGCTGGTGGTGGCGTGAGTTTCTCCCCAAAGCCACGAGTATTAGCGACGAGTTAGGTGAAATTTTAGATAAATTGTTGCAAACTCATCTCAATCAGCGGTACAGTTGTGCTGCGGAAGTTTTGGACGATATCCAAGCAGCTTTAGAAATTCGTCATCAAAATTTGCTTTCGCCCAAAAAGCCGATCGCTCCTGCTCTCGGTAATAGCGACAACTTAACCGATATCAGCGCGCTACAAACTTCTGATTCTCCAATTTTACCGACTAATGCCGTCGCCCATTGTGCAGAAGATTTTTCCTTATCTGTTACTTCAAATACTTCAAATATCGAGCCAACTCTAATTTCTGCACGGGGAGTTGATTATACCAAACTGCGAGATTTTTTGTCTAACAAAAAGTGGAAAGAAGCCGATCGCGAAACTTGGGGCTTGATGTGTCAGTCTCTTTCCCAGCCACCGGAAACTCAGCTAGAAATTAGCCAAATTTACCAGCTACCCTGCGAAGATTTGCACACAGTCGATCGCCTTTGGCTGCACTACAGTCAAGGTCGGTTTGGCTTCAGCGTCCAAAAACAAATTTACGAAAGCGTTAAGGGAGACTATATCAGATTTTGCGATCGGGTCAACTGGCAAGCCTACAATTCTACTACTTTAGGGCAGATTAAATTTAATCAGCAAGCACCAATCGGACACCTCCCCTCTCGCAGTTGGGTTGGTGGCATTCAGTGGCTGCGGCATCTCGATGCCCTGTCTGCAAAATTAACCGAGTGCGACAATAATGCAGCTTGTAAATTGTAGTATTTATACCGACTAACTAGCTAAAATTTTAACTTTAAACTCTACCTGAAAGCAGAGAAATTTATCGCGAGAGATGTATCCATTGACCGAGGTTCCGTGCGATCGCTTGTCGCACAATGGATTCTGAAGGCGAACACAGATAAAGTCTGCGATCCTGAGACACAACAGAATTAAAGAGAGGTATCAATCCATGTTTTTTCACAAAAAACAATTAATGGCTGCGGTGACTGTAGACGAAGCCAACCCCCGTTTTGCCCAATTGCTGCTAGAACAGTTTGGCGGAGCAACCGGAGAACTGACAGCAGCTCTGCAATACTGGGTGCAGTCATTCCACTGTGAAGATGCAGGGATTAAGGATATGCTTCAAGATATTGCGCTCGAAGAATTCAGCCACTTAGAAATGGTGGGTCAACTCATCGAAATGCACACCAAAAACGTTGACCAAACAGAAGCTTACAAAAGCACTTTGTTTGCGGTGCGCGGCGTAGGTCCACACTTGTTAGACAGCCAAGGTCAAGCTTGGACGGCAGCTTATATCAACGAAGGCGGGGAGGTAGTGCGCGATTTGCGTGCTAATATCGCTGCGGAAGGAGGAGCTCGCCAAACCTACGAAGAGTTGATTAAACTAGCACCGGATATGGGAACGAAAAAGACGCTGCAGTTTCTGCTGACTCGCGAAATTTCTCACACTCAAATGTTCATGAAAGCTTTGGAATCGGTGGGCAAACTCACCGATCCGATGTTCGGCAATATTCCCCCCGATTCCACTGTGGATCTCTACTTTAACTTGTCCACAAATGGCAAGGATGAACGCGGGCCTTGGAACTCGGAACCTACTTTCCAATACATTGCCGATCCCGCTCCCAAAGCTTAATTTGAGATTTGTGTAACCTGGGTGGCGAGTGAAGATTTAAGCCCAGTGTTAAGTAATTTTTAAGCCGTGCACCTTCTTTTGTAAGGTGTGCGGCTTAAAAACTTTAAGCCCCGTGTTGAGTAATTTTTAAGCCGCGCACCCTAGAATATGGAACTTTTGTGTTGAGTAATTTTTAAGTCACGCGCCCCATGATGTTACAATTATTTGAAATCCCGATCGAACATTAACATCCAATCCATATTGAAATTGCGATCATCGACCTATTTATTAGTTTCTCACGGCAGCCGCGACCCCAGACCCCAACTAGCTTTGGAAAACCTAGCTCAACTGCTGTCTCAAAAATTGCCTGACTCCTTCCCCGCAGTAGCAACCGCCACCTTAGAACTCGGGCCCGCACCGCTACACGAACAAATTTGCAGTTTTGGCGAACGTACCCTGTCGCTGGGAGTGACAGAATTGCAAATCCTACCTGTATTTTTATTGCCGGGAGTTCACGTCGCCGAAGACATACCGGCAGAGGTGGAACTTGCCCAAAAAACTTTTGGTGACAAGCTAAAAATTGAATTGCGCCCGCATTTAGGTTCCCAGAAAGCAGGCTTAACACAATTGGTAAAAAGTCAGATGCAAGAGGTGACTTTTCTCCCCAATCTGCTATTGCCAACATGGATTTTATTATCTCACGGCAGCCGTCGCCCCGGAGGTAACTCGATTGTTGAGGAAATCGCCAGCAAACTAGGCGCACAGACAGCTTATTGGTCAGTAAAGCCGAGTTTGGAAGAGCAAATTGAGAGTTTGGTTCGTGGTGGACAGCAGCAAATAGGGATTGTGCCATACTTCTTATTTAATGGAGGAATTACAGATGCGATCGCCAAAAATGTCGCACAGCTAAAGCAGCAATTTCCTGCGGCGGAACTTCATCTCGCAAATCCTCTAGGCCCAAGTGTAGAATTAGCAGACTTAATTAGGGATTTAATTCAAAAATGAACCGCCGAGGCACAGAAGAGGTAAAGGAAGAAAGAAAAATGTCTTTAGGAAAAGTGTATTTAGTAGGTGCGGGACCCGGAGATCCGGGTTTGATGACCTTGAAGGGAAAAGCTTTGTTAGAGTGCGCGGATGTGGTGATTTACGACGCTTTAGTCAGTCCTCAAATTTTGGCAGCAATCAACCCCCAAGCAGAACGAATTGATGCCGGAAAACGCAAAGGCCGTCACTCGTTAATGCAAGATGAAACAACTCAGTTAATGATAGAAAAAGCTGGAGATAATGCGATCGTAGTTCGTCTCAAAGGCGGCGATCCGTTTATCTTCGGTCGCGGCGGCGAAGAAATGGAAGAGTTGGTAAAAGCTGGAGTGTCAGTAGAAGTCGTCCCCGGCGTAACTTCTGGGATTGCGGCCCCTGCTTATGCGGGAATTCCTTTAACACATCGATCGTACAGTTCATCTGTCACCTTTGTCACCGGTCACGAATCAGCGGGAAAATATCGACCGGAGGTAAATTGGCAGGCGATCGCCCGCGGCTCCGAAACCATTGTAGTATACATGGGAATCCACAATTTGCCTTACATTATCGGTCAGTTGACCGCAGCCGAATTGAGTGCAGAAACGCCCATAGCGTTAGTGCGCTGGGGAACGCGGCCGGAACAAGAAGAATTGATCGGAACTTTGGGTACCATTGTAGAGCAAGTTGAGGCGGTCGGATTTGCAGCACCTGCGATCGCCGTAATCGGAAATGTTGTAAATTTGCACTCAATATTGTCTGGCTGTCGCCCTGTTCATCAAACTGTAGAATAAGCGAAAACATAGGAGCAAATAAGGGCGATCGATCGCCCTTGTTTGCCCCTACACCCTCTCTAGCCAAGCAAAAATTAGAGATTCAAATAAGTGGCTAGATGCTCGTTAGAAGGGCATCAGCTTGGGCTTTATGTATTGGCTGTTGGCGCGGATGAAGCAGTTTTTGCTGGGCACCCGCAGCCAGGAAGCGCCCCCAGCGGTGATGAAGCTGTTGAGGCCCAGATAACCGACATCAACGGTGCTGCCGTTGGGGAAGGTCGTAACGACAGTGCCACTAGGGGCAGTGGCGCGACAATTGAGTCCCGTTGGGTCGGTGACAACCCACTTAGGCCAAGTGGCGCTGCCTGCCGTTTCAGATTCAATGGTATTGGCATTGCTGGCCAGGAAATTGCCGCTGCTATTGGCGACGGGGACGGCTTCGGTCAGATTGAGCTTGAAGATTGAACCCACCCGAGAGGGACAGTTGACCCCACCAGTAATCGTCCAAGTGGCTGTCAGGCGCGCCGGGCCGGAGTTAGAAACCGGACGTTGTAGTTTCAGGTTGCCCTTACATTGTTGCGTTGCACCGGGCCCGAAACGCTCGTCGGTGAAGGTTCCAGTATAGGTTCTGATACCACCACTGCTGGTGACGCTAGTCGCCTGGAAGTTCCCTCCCCATTGCCTGCCACCTACGTAAGTCCTGTAGTAGCCGCCGCCAATAGCAGAGCCACTGTCACCAGGAATTTCTTTAATATTAATAAAAGTGGTGCGACTGCTGGTTTTGTAGGCGCTGGCTTGGGCAATGTGGGGCAAAAGGGCGATCGCTGCGATCACGCCTAAAATAGAAATTATGGGTTTCATAGTATGTTCCTTAATTTAGATAAATGAATTTGGTTTGAGCGCAGATGTTACGGCCAGCAGGTAGCTCCACTACCACCAAGGCACTGATTATTAGGTTGAGCGATATCGATTTGGGTAATGTTTTTCACGCGGGAGACGTAGTTGAGATTTGCCCAAAGAGTCTTTCTAATAGCGGTTTCCAGAATCGCAGTAGTTCCAACTCCACCGCTAATAAAAGGTTTGCAGATGCGAATTTTGTAGGCAATGTTACTGCCTCTGATTTGGCGTTTGATAATAAAGCGACCTGCATTGATGGCTCCAGGAGGTAGAGGTTGACCGTTGCAGGCATTGCTCGGGAGCAGCGGTAGCGCCCTCTCTAGACCCGGTGCATTAGCAATTTCGGTACGGGTTGGCCCCTGAAATAAGTTCTGGAGAGCACCCACATCAGAAGAGAGGATTGCTGGTAGAACGTCTGACAGTGTGGGTGTGCTCGAAGTTTTGGCCGCTCCTCGGCATCCGAGGAAAGTGCACGGTTACAGTTGCAGCGATTGAGGGGGATTGCGATAGCCCCAGAGCAACTAGACTCGAACAGCCGATCGTCATCGACAGGGAACTAAATTTCATGGGAAACTCCTAAAGTAGGTGAGTCTACATACACCTAAATCAATACTCGGGACAGTTTTAGAGCGCCGAGGATACAATGCGGGTTTCAGGCCTTGGTATTCGTAATTTCTTTCACCCTCGAATTCGCGATCGCGAATTCGTGTGGCATTGTTTCTCCGTCTAGCATTACGTGACCCCTTGTTTGCATTTATTTCTTAGGCGTAACTGCTAACGGAAACGCTTTACCAGTAACTTTTTCTAGTGACACTCGTTTGGGGTAGCTCGTTTGAGTGTCACTTATTTTACAGACATGGCCGCGACTGGTAAAAAAACTCAAAACTTACGCACCTACTCTACAGCACTTCCGGATGTTATGAGGTACAGTAGCAGCAATTAGTAAACCAGTTTTTGAGATGTTTCGGATTAATTAA
>NZ_JAUBUG010000022.1:0-83375 GCF_036705345.1 Microcoleus sp. B3-D2 | reverse complement strand
GGATGGGAGCAAGCTCAACCTTTTTGTACATGAGCTCAGGTGGTGATGCACGGGTTTTGACCTATTTTACCTGTTTATCTTGCACTTTATTCTCGCTCGCGCGCTCGAAACCTTTCGCGACGCAATATGCACTCGATTATTCAGCAAGCCCTATGTAGAGAGAGACATAGTGTTCAGAATACCTCAAAATGGCGATCGCATTCATCCGGCTGTAGCTAGTCTGTTGTGGAGTCTCTTGGCGGTAATCGTGGTTTCTGGATTGGTGGGCTGGATTAATGGTGCGTGGAAAATCAATAAGTACAGATGGTTTCGGCGTAAGCCTGAACCTCCGAGATTGCCCCATTCCCAAAGTCCACCAGTTAATGATATGTTACAGGAATCGGTCGAAGTGCGATCGCCCACTGAACAAGAATAAAACTCAACCATTACCGTTAATAATATTTTACAGGAAGCGGAAGAGAGACTCGGCGGTTGAAACCGCGTCTATACAAACGATGTCCGCCGGACGCCCACTAAGAGATAAGAGAGAATTTAGAAGTGTTGAAATCCTCGATCGAGCTTTAATATAGCATCAGGGTAAATGCCGCTGCTATCAGTCAACCAGATATCGGTGCTATCCGTAGCGATTCCCACAATCGCAGCACCATTACCGATTTGTTCTACCAATAACTGAGCATTCGCGATCGGCAAAAACAGCACTAACTCGAAGTCTTCTCCGCCGTATAATGCCCAATCTAAAGCTTTTTCGGTTGATACGATTTCGCTGAAAATATTGGGAATTGGTATTTTTGTGCGATCGACTTTTGCGCCAACACCGCTAGCCCGACAAATTTGAATAATCGCATCAGCTAAACCGTCGCTGCTGTCCATTCCTGCGATTGCAATTGAGGATTGAACCCCCCCCGGCCCCCCCTTGCTAAGGGGGGGAGAATTGACCCCCCCCGGCCCCCCCTTGCTAAGGGGGGGAGAATTGGACTCTTGCTTCCCCCCCTTGCTAAGGGGGGGACTGAGGGGGGGTTCCATCGCACTTGGAGAAGTGAAATCTTGCTTCCCCCCCTTACCAAGGGGGGGACTGAGGGGGGGCTCCATCGCGCCTTCGGAACCTAATATTTCCCAAACAACCGGCAAAACATCGAGTCTCGGTTTAGGGCGCTGGTGAGCGAGAATTAAAGAAGCCCGATCGACTTCTGTAAGATTTTGCCCGAATTCTGGATTTAACAGCAATTCTAATCCCGCGCGGGAGGCTCCGTGAACGCCGGTAGCCACAATCGCCCAATTCGATCGCGCATTTGATCGACTAATGGTACGATCGCACTCAACTTGTCCGAAAGCAGTAATCGCCACCGTCACCACGGGCGATCGCACAACATCGCCACCGACGATCGGCGTATCATATTCTTGCAAGCAAGCCGTCATCCCCCGATAAAACTCTTCAACCCACTCCACAGCCGTATCCGCCGCCACAGCGAGGGCTACAGTCACCGCCAGAGGCTTTGCTCCCATCGCCGCGAGATCCGACAAATTCGCTGCTGCGGCGCGCCATCCTGCGTAATAAGGCCCCGTAGTGCGATCGCTAAAATGCACTCCATCCACCAACATATCTGTAGTGATAGCGAGAGATTGGTTGGGAGTTGTAGCCATGACAGCGCAATCATCACCCACTATCTCTGCGGGGCAGAATTTTTGCAATATTCTTAAAAGGCCTTGTTCACCGATATCTTTAACTTTCATAATTGGGAATTAGTCGATCGCACTTTCTCAATTCACCATTCCTTACCCGAACTCGGGGGCAAGCGCAACCTAGGAAACCTATAAAAAGTATCTCCTTCATCATCTACCTCTAAAACCGCCGAAAAAATTTTAACTTGCCGAGTTAAATACTGCTGAGCCACTTCTGCCTCAACCCTAGCATTAGCCGCCAGTTGAATCAACGAAATTTGACTGTTTTGAGTTTCCAATAACTGATAAAAAGCCTCATCCAACCGCTGTTTTTGCTTGCTTTCATTCACATTTTTCACAATCAACAAGCCTGCGAATCCGCCCAAACCCATTACCAATAAAAATTGTAAAATAGCCATATTCTCGATTTAATTCCTAATTTCAATAACGAAACTATAAAAATTATCTCTTCTTCCAGCCCGCTGAGGCGGGATGTATCTGTGCAGAAGCGATTTCAATCTCCTTCACCATCCAGAAACGATTTTAATCGCAGTCACTATTGATTTTTTCAGCCCGCACAGGCGGGCTTTGTTTGTGTAAAAGCGATTTCAATCGCCGTCACTTTTGACAAGCAGCGATTTCAATCGCCGTCATTAATTAAACTTGAGGTCGCACCAAATTTTCGATTCCTTTAACTACCTTAGCAGATACAATCTTGTCTCCCTGCTTCAGTTGCTCCAAAACTTCTTTTCCTTCAATCATGTAACCAAAAACAGCATATCGCCCGTCCAACAAATTCAGACCGGCGGGCGTGAGTTCAGGCTCAAACAAGAAAAAGAAAAACTGAGAAGAAGCGCTATCAGGGTCAGTTTCTGTACGGGCCATGGCCACAGTACCGAAAGCAGAAAAAGGCAAAACAGGTTCGTCGCGATAACGCCCCGCATCTTCTAGAGTAATCCCGTAAATAGGTTCTTTTTCGTCCCTGACGAGCACTTCTAGCGGCACATTCCGGTATTTGCCAGTAGCTGGGTCAATAAAACCCTCTTCCTTGCCTTCGGGGTCTCCGGTTTGCAAAACGTAGGATTCTTCGGATCGAATAAACGGCAAACCGTCATAAAAACCTCGATCGACCAAATCCACAAAATTACCAGCCGTAACCGGGGCGCTGTAGCCGTCAACCACAACAGTAATTTCCCCTTTTTCAGTTTGTACAGCCACAGTAGCGCGCCCTTTCAGTTGAGGCAGATTAGCATACTTGGCCGGCACTTCAAATGGAAACTTTGTCACCATCAACTCTTCGATTTCGCCTACCGAACCGAGGATTGTGGCTTTCAAGTCAATCACTTTTTCCTTGTCTTTAGCCTCAACAGCCTTTTCCAGTTGAGCAATTCCGTTCTTGACTGCTGCAACTAGAGTTTCAGCTTCCGGCTTTTTGGTGTCGGGAATACTCTCTAAAAGGTCAGATTCCCGAAGGTTGAGAATCCTGGAAGCCTTGCTGACATCACTGCTAATCGGCCCCCAACGTTTAGACCGTATGTGGTTGCCAATGTCTTCGAGACTGATTTGCAACTCTCGCACAGTCTGATTGTCAATAGGTAAAGCGAAGCGCAGCAGCGCCCGGCCGTCCGTAATCGCATTCCCTGCAGGCATACTGCTGCTGGGCCGTTTGGCATGGGAGACTGCACTGAAACTCAGGGAGAGAGTGAACAGCAAGAGCGCTAAAGCGACGGTTTTGACCCAGCGCTTGCACGTATCGATCGAGAAATTAGGCCAATGCAACATAACTTTAACTTTTATTGCCTCTATTATCTTCCCACAGCGCTGCCCGCCCTCTAAGCTGCTACCCATCTAAAGTGTCTGTTCCTTCGGCCCGGGAGGTAGTTACCCACTAACAACAGCCCCTTGCCCCCTGCCATTAACATTTCCGTACAGCACTTGCTCCCTTTGAACGGTAAAATAAAATGCCAATTGCTTTTTGATGCCGTCAGCTAGACTGCGGCTTTAACCTGACTGTAGTTCCCCCGTGCCCGCAAGGCGACGGGATTGCCCGCAAAAATTTATATGATCTCCAGTAACGACTTTCGACCAGGTGTTTCAATTGAATGGAATAACGGCGTGTGGCGGGTTATCGAATTCCTCCACGTCAAGCCAGGAAAAGGCTCGGCTTTCGTGCGGACAAAATTAAAAAACGTCCAAACCGGAAACGTAGTAGAACAAACCTTCCGGGCGGGCGAGACAATGCCTCAAGCCAACCTGGAAAAGAGCGTGATGCAACATACCTATAAAGAGGGCGACGAGCTCGTCTTTATGGATATGGAAACTTACGAGGAAAGTCGGCTCAGTGCTAAGCAAATAGGCGATCGTGTCAAGTACCTCACTGAAGGTATGGAAGTCAGCATCCTGCGCTGGAACGACCAAATCATGGAAGTGGAACTGCCCAACTCTGTTGTCTTGGAAGTGATACAAACCGATCCCGGAGTCAAAGGAGATACTGCCACTGGTGGCAGCAAACCCGCCATCCTCTCCACTGGCGCTCAGATTATGGTGCCTCTGTTTATTTCTATTGGAGAACGGATTCGGATTGATACTCGTGAAGACAAGTACCTCGGCCGAGAGTAGAAACGAGGGAGGAAAAGGGAGTTTTTAGTTTTTAGTTTTGAGTTATGAGTTAAAGAAGTCCAAATTCAATACTCATCGCTCACAGCTTAAAAACTCTCCCTTTTGCCTCCAAAGTCGTTGATGCTCCTAGCTTCGCCTGATTCTGAATTTTCAATTTTCAATTTTCAATTTTCAATTCTCAATTACCCTTGAATCTGCTGTGCAACTAGACTTAAACCAGCTTTGTGACCTGCTAACTGTATTAGACAAAACTGGCATTTCGGAACTGACCTTAAAAAGTGGGGATATTGAACTGACAGTACGCAAAGGCATTCTGGCAAGTTCAGCAGGCACCTCTGCTGCGCTCCCTGCTGCCGTGGCGACTGTCGCTCCGAGCGCGTTGGCCGCTGTTGCTAGCCCCACATTAGCGTCACCTGCTGCTGTTGACCAAAATTTAGCAGCGGATCTGGCTGCCCCTGTACCCGTCGCCCCTGTCGCCGTACCTGCTGCCGTACCTGCTTCTGTCGATACGAAATGGGTGCCAATTATCTCGCCGATGGTAGGAACCTTTTATCGCGCTGCTGCTCCTGACGAGCCGCCTTTTGTCAATGTGGGCGATCGCATCAAGGTCAATCAGACAGTCTGTATTATCGAAGCGATGAAACTGATGAACGAGATCGATGCGGATGAAGTCTCCGGTCAAGTGATGGAAATTTTAGTTCAAAATGGCGAACCTGTCGAATACGGTCAAGTGTTGATGCGAATTAATCCGGATTGAAGGATTACTTTATTGTTATGGACAGAATAAATGCTAATATTTCCCGATCACTTCTCTCCGGTGAGTTTGATGAAGTCATCCCAGCCTGTCCCGCAAGAGGTTGTGCAACAAGTTGCTGAGTATTTCAGCATTTTGAGCGAACCCATGCGTTTACGAATTTTGAACTTGCTTCGCGACGGCGAAAAATGCGTGCAAGAATTGGTGGAAGCTACTCAAACGAGTCAAGCCAATGTTTCTAAGCACCTAAAACTCATGCTCCAAGCTGGTATCCTCACTCGCCGGAGTGAAGGAACTTCAGCTTATTATAAGGTGCAGGACGAGTTAATTTTTGAGCTGTGTAATATGGTGTGCGATCGGCTTGCCAGCAGGATCGAACAGCAAGCCCTACACTTTCGGGCATTTAGCCTAACTACGAAGCACTGAAAATTAGTTGCCAGTTCTCAGTCCTCAGTCATGAGTCATCAGTTATCAATTCCTACGATCGGCCTTCAGACCGATGACTAATGGCTTGTAACTAATGACTCATAATTACTAAAGGGGAAAATTTTTGTCAAAACTTTGGCGGGTACTCGGCTGAGCCACCTCCAAACCTTCGCCGCCTAAAAGTTCTAAAGGCTTCCCTTCCACCGAAATCCAAACCTTGGTATTCGGTTTTAAACTCGTAGCGGTATAGATAACTTGCCCTAACCGGCCAGTCATCGAATTGCTCCCTCCCCCCGAAGTAAATTCGGCTGACAAATCGACATAAACTCCGTCATTCTTAACACTTAAACCCCTGAGTTTTGTCCCCTTAGGAATTTCGCTAGAAACAGTTCCATCCTTCGGCCCGGCCAACAAACTGTTAAAAGCAGCTTGTAAAGCTGCATCAGGCTGGTCAGCTTGTTTGACAGCTACTTTCGTAGGAACTCCCTCAAATTTACCGCTGGCATCTTTAACCCAGTAGACTTGCACTGTCTGGACATCCGTCTGCGGCAAAGGCTTTGGCTGCGCCGACTTTGGGACTAGAGCCTGCGGCGTCTGAGCTTGAGGTGTCTGAACCTGCGGCGTCTGAACCTGTGGCGTCTGAACCTGTGGCACTTGTACAGGATTTGGAGGGGGTACGGGGATAACTACAGCAGGAGATTCCGCAGGGCTTGGGGACAGCGGCGGAGCGGTAGTTTGAGCAGAAGACTGCGTACCTGCGGGGGTTGGCGAACGGTTCGCGGTCCACCAGGCAATGCCCCCTCCCGCCAGTAAAGCCAACCCGCAAACACCGGCAATGACGGCTGTGGAGACGCGGCGTACTTCTTGTCCATCTTTCATAATACAAATTCTCCTTACAGATAGAGCGCTTGGGACGGTGAGGAGCGACTCCCGATCAGCTACATTTGTCTATGGTTAGATTCTGGAATTGACACAATTGCATTGCTCCTAGCGAACACTTTATAGCAAGCCCAACATATCCTGAATCCGACTATTGGAATCCTAGACCATCATATAAGATTTCGCCCGTGGAGTATGTCACAGTATCTCGATCGGCCTAGTGGCTATGTTCTATAGTAATCATAAAAAATTAAAGAATAAAGGAAGAAAAAACAAGTAAAAAGGAAGAAGGAAAGCCACGAATGGATGTAAGGGAGGTAAGGGGGTAACGGATTTAAGGGATTTAAGGGATAGAAGCAGGTCTCTAAAAAAAAAATTCCCCAAACAAAAAGCGCCCCTATTTCTAGGAGCGCTTTTTATCAATCAAAAGCTAAAACTTAGCCGTTGATAGAAGGAGCAACCAAAGCTACGGGAGTGGTTTCACCTGCAGCCAAGTCGAGAGGGAAGTTGTGAGCATTGCGCTCGTGCATTACTTCCATACCCAAGTTAGCGCGGTTGATGACATCAGCCCAAGTGTTGATAACGCGACCTTGTGAGTCGATAATCGATTGGTTGAAGTTGAAACCGTTCAAGTTGAAAGCCATCGTGGAGATACCCAAAGCGGTAAACCAGATGCCGACAACTGGCCATGCACCTAACAAGAAGTGCAAAGAACGGCTGTTGTTGAATGAAGCGTATTGGAAAATCAAACGACCGAAGTAGCCGTGGGCTGCAACGATGTTGTAGGTTTCTTCTTCTTGACCGAATTTGTAACCGTAGTTTTGCGATTCGGTTTCGGTTGTTTCACGAACCAAGGAAGAGGTAACTAAAGAACCGTGCATGGCGGAGAACAAGCTACCACCGAAGACACCAGCAACTCCCAACATGTGGAACGGGTGCATCAGGATGTTGTGCTCGGCTTGGAACACGATCATGAAGTTAAATGTACCGGAGATACCCAAGGGCATACCGTCAGAGAACGAACCTTGTCCAATTGGGTAGATCAAGAATACTGCGGTTGCTGCTGCAACTGGTGCAGAGTAAGCGACGCAGATCCAAGGACGCATACCTAAGCGGTAGGACAATTCCCATTCACGACCCATGTAGCAAAATACACCGATCAGGAAGTGGAAAATTACCAATTGGTAAGGGCCGCCGTTGTACAACCACTCATCGAGGGAAGCTGCTTCCCAGATTGGGTAGAAGTGTAAGCCAATTGCGTTTGAAGAAGGAACAACAGCACCTGTGATGATGTTGTTACCGTACATCAAGGAACCTGCTACTGGTTCACGGATGCCGTCGATGTCCACTGGAGGGGCAGCGATGAAGGCGATGATGTAGCAGATGGTGGCGCTCAGGAGGGTAGGAATCATCAAGACGCCGAACCAACCTACATAAATGCGGTTGTCTGTGCTTGTTACCCACTCACAAAAGCGTTCCCAGACATTGGCGCTTTCGCGCTGCTGTAAGGTTGTTGTCATTTGTTTATGATTGCTTTATTTGGTTTTCAATGTTCGTGACGGCTTTATGTTCCGCCATGTAAATAAACATAAAGCTTTTATTTCAGTTTGTAAAGGCCTTCTAAGCACAGTTTTTCTTATAGGTGTCATAAATTATGCTGGTTAAAAGCCATAAGACTTGCTGTATAAGGAGTTTAAAAGCAGAATGCGGAATTTGTGGACGATCGCCCACAAATGAAGAATACTCATAATCTACCTGGGCAACGAGATTCCGGGCTTGCGTCAGTGTTAAGATAGATGAAGGGTTGCGATCGCCAACCGCAAAACTCGCACTGCACAGATATATGTTGTTGCGTAAGTCCGATCGATAAAAGTCCCAAGGAATGTCCCGCACCGTCACCTACAGCCCTGCTTATACTCTGGTTCCCACTTACGAGTGTTTTAACCGCTGCACCTATTGCAATTTTCGGGCAGAACCGCTGCAAAGTCCTTGGCTGACACTCGCAGAAGCCGAAAAACAGCTTTTGCTGCTGCAAACTCAAGGTGTAATTGAAATTCTCATCCTCAGCGGCGAGGTACATCCTCACAGTCAACGGCGAAAAGCTTGGTTGCAGCGGATTTGTGATTTGTGCGAACTGGCACTTGCTCTGGGGTTTTTGCCGCATACTAATGTGGGGCCGCTCAGCTTTGAGGAGATGGCACAGTTAAAAAAGGTAAATGTATCGATGGGGCTGATGCTAGAAGAGCTTGCGCCACATTTGTTACAAACTGTTCACCGACACGCACCGAGTAAAGTGCCGGCGCTGCGGCTGCAACAGTTAGAATGGGCTGGGGAATTGAAGATTCCGTTCACAACTGGTTTGCTGCTGGGAATTGGGGAAAGTCAGGCCGATTGGATTGAGACGCTGGAGGCGATCGCCCGGATTCATTCGCGTTACAATCACATTCAAGAAGTTATCCTCCAGCCACACAGTCCGGGAAACCAGCAAAGTTGGGACGGTGAAGTTTTTGATGCTACAAAAATGCCCGAAGTAATTGCGAGCGCCCGCAGCATTTTACCATCTGAAATCAGGCTGCAAATTCCCCCAAATTTAGTTGCACAGCCAGACATATTGCTGGCTTGTTTAGAAGCAGGTGCTAGAGATTTAGGAGGAATTGGGCCGCGGGATGAAGTTAATCCCGATTATCCTCACCTGCAACACCAAACTTTAACAGAAATTTTAGCAGCATCGGGATGGCAACTCGTAAAGCGTTTGCCTGTTTATCCTCAGTACGATAAGTGGCTGCCGCAGACATTGCAAACTGCTGTCAAACAATGGAGAGTCAATCGATTTTAGATTTTAGATTTTAGATTTTAGATTGAAGAATTGAGCCTACTGATAAATCCGGGGGCTTGTGACCAAATTGCTTGATATTCAGTCATTAATTATGGGTAATTGATAATTGGTAGCAACCTTCTTTAAATTGCTGCTATAGAGATTTTAAATCAAAGAACCGCCACCATCAATCCAGACTTCAGTACCTGTGATAAAGCTGGACGCATCGGATACCAGAAATAAAACTAATTGGGCGATTTCTTCGCTAGAACCGGGGGTATTATCCGTCAAAGGAATCAGGTCTTGAAGGGAATCAGGCTCGAGTGGAATGTCATCAAGATGGCGCTTAACCGTGCTTCCCTCAATGCCAGTCTCCACCGCGCCCGGACATATAACATTGACTCTGATGTGGCTGGGAGCAAGTTCTAGCGCCAGCATTTTCGCTAAAGCTACTTGGGCCGCTTTGCTGGAAGCGTAAGCTGTGGCGCCAACTTTCTTGAAACTTCTGGTGCCATTAATCGACGATGTAATGACGATGGAACCTCCTTGTTTTTTCAGATAAGGAACAGCATACTTAACAGTCAAAAATGTTCCTCTGAGGTTGGTATTAATTGTCTTGTCCCACTCTTCAGGTTCTATCTCTTCTATCGGCGACCATACACCGTTAATACCCGCATTTGCCAACACAATATCAATTCTTTGATATTCATCAAAAATGGTTTGAAATGCCTGTTGCATTTGCATATAATCGGCCACATCTGCTGCAATAGCTAGCCCGCAGCCTCCTTCATCCACCAACTGGCGGACGGTTTCTTGGCCGGTTTCTAAAGTGCGATTGATAACAGCAACTTTTGCGCCTTCCTTAGCCATTAAAATTGCTGCTGCACGACCAATTCCCGACCCTCCGCCAGTAATAACGGCAACTTTTTGTGAAAGTTTCATAATTATTTTTTATGTAAAATCACATTATAATACACGATCGCACATTCTAAAAATAGGACTAAAGAGAGAGCTTTAGTCCTAACTATAGATAGATTTTAGTTATCAAAAATATGAAAGCAAAAAGTCAAAACATATCTTGCTTTTTACTTTTTGCTGTTAACACAGTTTTTACGGCTGCGGAACCCAGACAGAGACTGAACCGGCGTTACACCTAAAATCAGCCCAACCATCCTCATTCGTGGTGATGGGTTCTTGGATGTGTTCGGTGATGTCAATATAAGTTCGATTCGGCTGTCCGACTTCCATAAACTTAGTGCCATCGCCTCCGTTACTGAGTACCACAGCCATGCCGCCTGGATGTTCTTCATTTCCCAGTCGCGTCCAGCCAATAGTGTTGGGGTGGTCGAAATAATCGTACTGATTGCCGTAGGAATAAGTTTGGCGCGCTAACAAGAATTTATCTACCATAAACTGATGTTGGTCTAACCAAATCTCGTATTCATTGCCATCATTTGCTTTATCCTTATAGTTAGCGCCGTAATAATCCGGGTAAAAAATGCACGGATATCCTTCGCGCCGCAGCAGAATTAAAGCGTAGGCAAGGGGTTTAAACCAAGGCTCGACAACTGATTCTAGGGATTGTAAGGGTTGGGAATCATGGTTGTCAACCAAGGTAACGGCGAGGGCTGGTTGCTGTTGGACGAGGGTGTTATCAAAAATTGTTCGCAAATCGTAGCTATTACCGGCTTTGCTAGCAGCGTGGAAGTTGTAGTGGAGGGGCGCGTCAAATAAGGAGACTTTACCCTCCGTTGCTTCGATGAAGTAGTGCAAAGCTTCCACTTCGTAAGACCAATATTCGCCGACGGCAAATAGGTCGCGTTGGGCATAGTGGCGGACGTGTTCCAACCATTCTTGGAAAAATTTTGCTTTAACGTGTTTGACGGCATCGAAGCGAAAGCCGTCAACGTTTGTTGTATCGACATACCACTCACCCCAGTATTTTAATTCGCCGGTGACTTCTGGGTTGTCCATATCTAAATCGCAACCCATGAGGTAGTCAAAATTACCTTTTTCTAAGTCTACTCCTTGATCGAATTCTTTGCCTTTTAGCAGGTAAACGGCATGGGTTTCTGTGTTGTAAATGTTGTAATCAATGGCGTCAAAATGCCACCAATGCCACTCCATGCTGGAATATTTTTTGTCGCGGCCGGGGAAGGTAAAATGCGTCCAAGCTTTGATTTTTTGATATTCGCCTACTGGGGCATTGCGGTCTTCGGGATGGAAGGGTGTAGCTTCGACTTCTTCTTCTGCATCGGCACCTAATTTGTGGTTGAAGACAACATCGGCATAAATCCGAATTCCTGCATCTTGTGCAGCTTTAATCGCGCGCAAATACTCATCTTTTGTCCCGTATTTCGTGCGTACCGACCCTTTTTGGTCGAATTCGCCTAAATCGAATAAGTCGTAGACGCTGTAACCTACCTCCTCAGCGCCGTCTGTTCCTTTATACGCGGGTGGCAACCAAAGGGATGTAATGCCTATTTTGGCTAAATCTTTTGCAGATTCGGCTAGCTGATTCCACAGGTTCCCGTCAGCGGGATTGTACCAGTGGAAATACTGCATCATCACGCCATTTAGTTCAGACATAAATTTAGTTTTTCCTGTTTTGTAATGTTGCTAGATATATTTTTGTTGGTTGCCGAGCCCTCTAGCTATGCCTGCAATCTGTGATCTATAAATATCATAATAGATGGGGCTGCTCAAAACAATCTATCTGTTGATGTATTGACAACAGAAAGTGAATTTGATAATAATTATTTTAGGCAGACACAAAAAATTAATTTGGTCGCGATGGTGCGATAACTCGCTCAATTTTTGTGCTCCAAGTACCGTCGATCGCCAATTCCAGCAATCTAAATCCCGGCGGGATTTCGTCAAGGATAATCGGATGGCTTTTCGGTAAAAGTTGGATGCAGGTGCTGGGTGTCCCCAAGTAGGTAACTGAGCCCCGCTGTTGGTGGAATTCTTGGTGAATGTGGCCGCAGAGGACTATTTTGATTTGAGGGTATCGATCGACAATTGCGAAAAATTCATCGGCATTGTGCAGCATCATTCCATCCATGATTTCACAGTCTATCGGCAAAGGATGATGGTGCAACGCAATGATAACAGGTCGATCGCCAGTTTGTTGCAGTTGAGAGTCGAGCCAATGCAAGCTTTCTGGGGAAAGCCGCCCGCCGTCGCATCCCGCTTCCACACTCGAAAGTAATAGAAATTGCCAGTTTCCTAGCATCCATGATTTTTCAGGGGAAAGAGGCGACTGATTTAAGATTTCTGCCATGACTGGGATGTTGTCGTGGTTCCCAGGTATCCAGTAGGCGGGTATTCCGAGGGTGGCGATGAGGGATACGAGGCGCTGGTAGGATTCGGGTGTTTCGTCTTGCGACAAGTCGCCTGTGAGTAGGAGTAAGTCGGGCGGCGGCTGTATCTGTTGCAAGCGATCGAGAACTGCTTGGAGGGTGCGGGTTGTTGAGAGGCCTTTCCATTCTCGATCGATCTCTGCAAACAAGTGAGTGTCGGTGATTTGGGCGACGAGTAAGGGAGAAACTGGTGTCATGGCTGGTGTTGCGGGCGATCGATGTAGTTCTAGAATAGCCTCGGATGGGTTTTGGGGATATGGGAAAAAAGGGCGATTCCCTACGGGATAGTTTCGCTGCACGAAATTTTTGACAAATATGTTGAAATAATCGAGATTTGGTGTACTATAAGAAAACGTCAAATTTCCGACGTGACGGCGGCATAGCCAAGTGGTAAGGCAGAGGTCTGCAAAACCTCCACCCCCAGTTCAAATCTGGGTGCCGCCTTTTTTAATTTCTAAATTAATAAACTGTTTGTCAGTGATGACAGAGTTTTGTCCCTGCTGTCAGCGGGGTATTTTTGTGCGATCGCAACAATCTCTTTCGCCAGTTATCTGCCAAAATATTGACCTAACTCGGATTCTCCGAATAGATTGAAAGCAAATACTCTGTGGGCATTTTGACGTTCATGGGATGAGGAGTGTTTTAGTGGCCGTTCTCGGTTAAGAATTTTGTAATTCTCGCTGAGTAGCTGGCGGATGCTACGCTAGGTAAGAACTTTGTGTGCGAGCATCGCATCTGCTACGGCTAAAGTTGCAGGTTTCTCCAAACCTAGACTAACAACAAAAATGTTAGCTTAACCCGGATATAAAGGTTTACGGGGACGGGAAAAGGATTTTTGATTCGAGGTAGGGCGGAGCCTTTATTAGTATCGGTCTGATTTAGCGGCGTTGGCGGTATACGATGAAATAACATGAACCAACCTAAGCAAGTAAGTAAAATTTTGATGCTAAACTAATAAGTTCAGAGTCTTGGCATAATCCTATGAAAGAATTAAGTTTTGGTGAACTTTGGGAAAAACTATCAAGCCATGACGAATCAGTTTTGATAGAAGCCAAACGCGCCTCTGACATTGGCAAAAGTATGATGGAAACCGTTTCAGCTTTTGCCAATGAACCGGGGCGTGGAGGTGGCTATCTAATACTCGGAGTAGAAAGATCGGATGATGAATCGGCTAATGAGTACCAAATAACCGGAGTTCCTGACCCCGACCAAAGTCAATCTAATTTTGCTAATCAATGCCGTGAGCTGTTTAATGTGGCAATTCGTCCTCAGATTGAGGTTATTAGTCACAATGGCAAGAATGTAATCTTAGCTTTCATTCCAGAAGCTCAACCCCATGAAAAGCCTGTTTATATAAAGAGCAAAGGGCTTCCCAAAGGTGCTTTTCGCCGCATAGGGCCAACAGACCAACATTGTACGGATGAGGATATTGCTCTTTTGTACCAGTTACGTCAGCACCGCACTTTCGATGAAACCCCTGTACCTGAGTCTAGTTTAGATGATTTTGACCCGCAGGCGATCGCAGAGTATAGACGTACCAGAAGTAATGTCAATCCCAGCGCCGCGGAACTCAATTACACTGAGTCTGATTTACTCTATTCTGTAGCCGCTACAACAAAGCATCAAGGACAACTTTGCGCGACAATTGGCGGACTTCTTTTATTTGGAAAGGCAACATCTTTACGGCGTTACTTCCCTATGAGCCGTATAGACTACATCATAGTAGAAGGACGTGAGTGGGTTCCCGATCCAAATAATCGTTATCAAACTGTTGAAATTATTGACCCGTTAATACTATCAATACCTAAGCTAATCAGCCTTGTGTTAAACGATATTCCCAAAGCATTTACACTGGGAGATAACAACATTTACCGCCAAGAAGTACCCTTGATTCCGCGAACAGTTATTAGGGAAGCGATAGTCAATTCTCTCATGCACCGTAATTATCGTACACGCCAACCTGTACAGGTAATTAGGTTTTCCAATCGCCTTGAAATTCGTAATCCAGGTTATTCCCTAAAGCCTTTCGAGAGTCTGGGCGAACCAGGTTCCATTACCCGCAACGAAAAAATAGCTGCTGTTTTGCATGACGTAGGTATTGCAGAGACAAAGGGTACAGGCATCCGCGTTATGATTGATGAAATGCACAGGGCAAATCTAACGATTCCTTTATTTGAATCAATTTCAGAGAAAGATAGTTTCACTGTTAAACTTTTAGTTCATCATCTGTTAAGCCCTGAAGATGTGGAATGGTTAGCACAATTTAAGGATTATAATCTTAATGATGATGAAGCAAGAGCGCTAATTATAGTTAGGGAAATTGGCGGAATAAGTAACTTTATATACCGCTCTATCAATTGCGTAGACACGCTAACAGCTAGCGGACGCTTAAGACATCTGCGGGATTCGGGCTTGCTGGAACAGAAGGGAAAAGGCTCCGCAACTTACTATACCCTCAGCCCAAATATTTTAGGGGAAGACTTACCTAGCGGACTAGCTGCACAAGATAGTCCTTATCTAGCGAGTAGCCCTGTAGATAACAGCTTATCTAGCGGGTTAGTGGCCCAAGACAACGCTAATCTAGCGGGTAGCCCTATAGATAAGGATTCTGAGCCAAATTACTTAGATCAGATGCCAGACAATTTGAGGAACGCTGTTAAGGGACTAGGAGAACGAGCCAAGGATCAGCAAAAAGTAGACTCCGTAATTCTGCTGCTTTGCCAATGGCGCGAGTTATCTTCTTCAGACCTTGCTGCTATTCTTGGCCGCAGTCAAGTTTACCTGCGAAGTAACTATCTCAACCGTCTGATCGGTACGGGTCAGCTTGAGTATGTTCGTCCTGAAAATCCTAGCGATCCGCATCAAGCGTACCGAACCAGTAAGAAATAGCAAATCTACATAATCATTCCCAAGTAGGAAGAAGGAGGCAAATATATACAAATAAAAGTTACTGGCTCGGCAATCCCACTTAAAAAATATGACAATTCAATTGCTAATCACTAATCGCCCCAAAACAATTAGTGATTAGCAATCTTACCCAAATTATCACATTTTGCTGATAATTCTTTGCAGGATTTCCACGCCTGATACCGCTTGCCAGCCAAACAGCCCTAACAGCACAACATTCAGAAAGATGTGGGCGTTTCTGGCCAAATCATTGCCTTTTTGCATCAAAGGAGTCAGCGAGGCTGCGATCGCAATTATTGCCATCATTCCCAACCCTGCTAGCAAGTGCGGGCCGACAAATAGCTTGCCGTTGTTGATGTAGGTGACGGCCATCCCGACGATCGCAACCGTAATCATCAAGGCTAACAGCAAAGAACCCATCTGGTGGTGCTTGACGTTGAATTTGCCCTTAATTAACTCTTTTTTGAGTTCGCCTTCCGCACTTCTGGTACGTCGGATTTGAATGCCGAGATACAAAGCATAAAATGAGATGGCCAGCAGTACCCACATTAAAATTGGGTGGATGAATTGGCTCCAAACTTTCACTGACTGAGGAATTTCGAGATTCATAGTGTTCTGAGGATTAGCAAACATACTTCATAAAACTTAGCATACCAGTCAGGCCGTCTCGTGCGACGGTAAAAATATACGGTATGAGAGACTATTATGCCTGCCACTAAACAAGACGCTGTATTGATTCAAGCCGCCAAGACTGGCAACATTATTCACGTCCAAGCTTTACTCGCTAAGAATGTTAACGCTAACGCCAAAGACTCTGAGGGGACGACGGCTTTGATGTTTGCTGCCCAAAAGGGCTATACAGAAATCGTGCGTACTCTACTAAACAATGACGCTAATGTCAACCAGGTGAGCAGGCGTTTTGGGCTAACGGCTTTGATGCTGGCGGCGGCTCACAAACAGGCTGACTCTGTGCGGCTGTTGCTGGCTGCAGGTGCTGATGTAAATGCTAAAAATGATGATGGAAGTACGGCTTTAATGGCGGCTTCTCTCAAGGGCGATATCAATGTTGTGCGGATGTTACTTGATGCTAATGCTGATGTAAATGTCCAAGATAAAGATGGAGATTCTGCTCTGAAAATAGCTGCTTTATCCGGTCATCTAGCTGTTGTAAAAGCTTTGGTGGATGCGGGTGCGGTTGCTGACAATTCTATGCTGTTTTTAGCTGTCCGTCAAGGAAGCGCTGAAATTGTGCGAATTTTGCTCAATTGTGGGGCGGATGCTAATGTTAAAAATCTAGAGAGCAAAACTGCTTTGATGCTGGCTGCGACGGCGGGAAATTTGGCTGTTGTCGAGGCGCTGTTGGCTGCTGGTGCTGATGTCGAAATTCCCGACAAAAACGGAGAAACTGCTTTAACTTTGGCTGCGGATGCCGGCAATACTGATGTAGTGCAAACTTTGCTTGGTGCGGGTGCTAATGCGAATGTGAAAAATGGAGATGGGGGCACGGCTTTGATGGCGGCTGCTGCTGGGGGAAATGCGGCGATCGCCCATATCTTACTCGATGCTGGCGCCGATATCAACGCTAAGGATAAAGATGATGAAACTGCTTTGAATTTTGCCGTGGTTGAAGGCTGCGAAGATGTCGTGGAATTGCTTTTAAACCGAGGTGCTAGTGTCGGTGCTAGAAATCGGTTGGGCGATACGCCTTTACTGGTGGCGGCTGTTCACGGCCATAGTGCGATCGTATCGGCTTTACTGCAAAAAGTAAACTCAAATCCGGCTGATTTTCTGAATGCTAAAAACTTTGGGGAGACGGCTTTGACGCTGGCTGCGTTTCACGGACATACCGAGACGGTAAAGGCTTTGCTTGACGGCGGTGCCGATCCCAATGTCCCGGCGGATTTGGGGAAAACGGCTTTAATGAAGGCGTGCGATCGGGGTCATATTGCGATCGTCCAATTATTAGTCGAAAAAGGTGCGGATGTCAACTTGCTGGATGATTCGGGCGCAACTGCTTTAATGTGGGCCGCACATCGGGGTTATGCTGAGGCAGTAACAATTTTAATTGATGCGGGTGCAGAACTAAACCACAAAAATCCTGGAAATTATACAGCTTTAATGCTGGCTGAGTATAAGGGTTATTCCAGTGTGGTGAAATTGCTCAAAAGTGCTGGATCACTGGAGTAAGAATTAAATAGTTTTGAGTAAGGTAATTCTGTCATTCTGAGGGTAGGCTTTGGGAAGTGAAGAAGCTCACATATCGGAACTTACGCACTGTAAGGCTGTGGCAATAATTGAGATTCTTCGCTTCACTCAGAATGGCAAAAGTAGGTGATTAGTGCGTCCAAGATGATGAATTATATCAATTCCGGCAGCGCCGGAATGATATCAAATCGGCGCTTCATCGTCGGGGGTAAAGTCGAATCAAGCTCGCAACAAATAATTCGCGCAATTTTCATTTTTTGGACTCACAGTCAACAGTCAACAGTCAACAGTCAACAGTCAACAGTCAACAAGCACGGACGGTGCAACCGGAATCGATATTAACCTCAGTTTGCTTTGCGTACCCAGCCGTTAATAGTAAAGCGGCTATCAGCAAAAGCTTTTGAGGGACAGCTAACTCGCAAAACTTCGTGCATATAGCGACTTAGAAAAAATACGATGCTGTTATTGCGAGGCTCAACGGTTCTGAATGTCTTGTCCGCCACATAAAAATTGTTCTCGATTTTGCTGTCATAAATCTGCAACTCGCCACCTGAAAAACCCTTGGGTTCTCGATAGAAATAGTAAACGTAAGTAAAAAATCGGCTGGCCGTATCTGGCGAGCCACTGTCGTTGTGAAGTTTATAAAAGTTGTTGTCATTGTGCATGGTTAGCTGAGCTTCTATCTCACCCAGGGGAAATGACGGAATATTTAAACTTTTCAGCACGTCGGGCAGAATTGCTTTGATGCGATTAACCATCAGTTCCGAAAATTCGGGGAACGAGTGGAGTACCATCGAACGGCGGTAATCTTCGGCATTAGTTGAGGTGCTGGTACTCACAAATTCTGATTCTTTTGCTAAGACATATTTGATGAGTTTATTCTTTTCTGCAGGTGTCAAAAAGTTGTCTATTTGGGCGTAGCGAGATATTAAATCGTCATTTACAGGCGCAGGGGCGGGAATTTCTGCGGCGGGAATTTCTACGGGAGTTGCAGGCTGCTGCGGTTGCAGTTCCTGCAAGTAAATTGGGGGTTCGGTGACTAATCCCACTAGGTTTTCGCCGGGAAAAGAAAGGGCGGAACGACCTCCGTCTATAGGGATTTGAAATAAGGTGGAAAAACCGGGTGTTGGTTGAGTGCGATCGACTAATGTTTTGATCAGGCTGTGCAATAATGGTGTATCAGATTTGAGCGTGACGGTGCATTGATGTCCGCCAGTGAGCAGGATTTTGACTTTTATGTCTTGGGGTTTAATTTGCGGTTGAGTGTAAGTCATAATTTTTGAAGGACGCAACTGGGAATTTGGTAGGACATAACAGTGTTGATTGGTGTAATAGCCTTCCAGATCCCCCCTAACCCCCCTTAAAAAAGGGGGGGACAAGAGTGTAAAAGTTCCCCTTGTTAAGGGGGAGACAAGAGTGTCAAAGTCTCCCGTCTTAAGACGGGACAGGATTCTTCTCAAAGTCCCCCTTCTTAAGGGGGATTTAGGGGGATCTAGACTCGGGGAGAAACGAGATTTATGAAAGCTTTTCAACTTAAGTTGACACCCGCGAACACTATTGTATCCCTACAATAAAATACACAATTGAGAATTGCTTTAGGTATTATTCCTAATGCAAGAAGTGGCGGATATCAGTGAAAACCATTGTGATTCCGAGTTGGTTGGCTGCTTCGATGGAATCTCGATCGCGCATACTTCCGCCGGGTTGGACGATCGCAATTATGCCCGCCTCAGCCGCAGTTTTGACTGAATCGTCGAAGGGGAAGAAACCGTCACTGGCCAAAATCGCTCCTTTGCTCTTGTCTCCTGCTTGTTCTAATGCTAGTTTAACTGAGCCGACGCGATTCATTTGTCCGGCGCCGACACCGATTGTAGTGCGATCGCGCGTCACAACGATCGCATTTGATTTGACGTGTTTCGCTACTTTCCAAGCAAACAGCAATTCTTCCAACTCTTGGGCCGTCGGCTGTTTCTCAGTAACAACCCGCCATTTGCTAGTTTCTTCTACTATATTATCTGAGTCTTGCACCAGCAAACCGCCTGCAATAACTTTAACAGTTTGTGGCGGTCCTTGAGTCAAGTCTGGCAAAATTAATACTCGAACTTTCGCCTTTTTCTTGATAATTTGTTCTGCTTCTGGTTCGCACCCCGGCGCGACGATACATTCTAAAAATGTTTGAGTTAAAGCCGTTGCGGTAGCAGCATCAATCGGGCGGTTGAGGGCGACAATGCCGCCGAAAGCTGAGACTGAATCGGTGTCGAAGGCTTTTTGATACGCTTCAGAAATAGTTGTTCCCAAGGCTGTGCCGCAAGGATTTGTATGCTTCAGAATAGCGGCGGCGGGTGTGTCGGGGAATTCTACGATTAGCCGCCTTGCTGCTTCTAAATCTACTAAATTATTGTAGCTTAATTCTTTGCCTTGCAGGATGGTGCTAGTCGTCCAGCCTGTCGGTGTACTTCCGCTTTGATACCAGGTGGCGGCTTGATGTGGATTTTCGCCGTAGCGCAGAGTTTGCAACTCTTTTCCTGATAAATTAAACTCGTCGGGTAGCGCTGATTTTTCAGCGGATTGGCTGCTGAGATAAGTTGCGATCGCGCGATCGTAGTTGGCTGTATGTTTGAAGGTTTCTAGCGCACACTTTTGCCTAAACTCTAAGGATGCTTCGCCGCCATTTTCCCGCAGTTCTTTTAAATAAGTATTGTACTGTTCTGGGTCGCACAACACTGTCAAATGAGCGTGGTTTTTGGCGGAGGCTCTCAACATTGCCGGCCCGCCGATATCTATCTGCTCAATTGCGTCTGCTAGAGTAACTCCTGGCTTAGAAATTGTCTCTTCAAATGGATACAAATTGACTACAACTAGATCGATCGCCCGAATTTGATTTGCTGTTAAGTCTGCGAGGTCTTCCGGTACATCGCGGCGTGCTAAAATGCCACCGTGGATTCGCGGGTGAAGTGTTTTGACTCGCCCTCCCAAAATTTCGGGAGAACCAGTATATTCCGCAACTTTGGTCACTGGGATGCCTGCTTCTTTGAGGGCTGTTGCTGTCCCGCCACTACTAATTATGTCAAATTCAAATTCTTCTACTAGAGTGCGCGCTAAGTCGATTAGTCCGCTTTTATTGGATGTGCTCAGAAGTGCTAGACGTGCCATTGGTTTGAAGTTGCGATCGCAAAAATAGATAGGTTATATTCTATATCACATCTGCCTGCAGGGAGATGATTTGGTAATGGCTAATTATGATTATTTTTGAGGAGTTAAGGATGAGTTCGCTCATTTTTAAGTATATTTTTTGGCAAAATTATATAATAATTTATACTGACCTGTGGCTTTTAAATATTTAAGACTTTTGCGGGTAACTGATTATTTTGTGAGTGGGAGAGGGATTGAAGCCATATCCAGCTTGCACCGTTCGTATCGCTACGTAAGTATAAATGTTGTTGAAATTACTTAATAAAAGTTAATAGATAATTATAGGGCGATTACTCAGGAATTTTAACGAAGTTTTAGGATGAATTAGAAAAGTAATGTGCTAGCATCGGGTGTAAATTGCTATCTCCCTAAATTTCCCGGAAAATTGGGCGATCGCAATACCTTAATCGAAAAAATAACTTGGTAGGGTAGAAATATGTTTTTTCAAGAAGCCGATCCAGAAAATAAGGTCAGTAATATTAGCAGGAATCATAAAAAAACTGCTCACAATATGATTCACAGAACCGACTACCAACAGATTCCCAAAAAAAGAGCCGAGAATTCGACAGATGCCAACATTTCCGAAGCTTATAGTCTTAGTCTGTGCGAACTGCAGCAGATGGAGCGAGCAATGGAACAGCTAAAGCAGGATTTGAAAGCTAGCGAATCTCGGTTTCGGAATGTGATCGAAAAAAATGCCGACGGCATCGCAATCGTTAACAAGCGAGGACTTGTCTGTTTTGCCAACCCGTCAGCAGAAGCGCTGTTTAACTGCACGGCAGAGGAACTTCTAGGTCAAGCATTTTTTGGCAATTTAGTAGTAGAAGTTTCAGCTTGCGACCTTGAGATGGCGACGGATATTATTCCCCAAGTTAGAAAAACAGAAGCGCCAGGAACTCGCGTCGTGCAAACAGAAGTTGAAGCTATTCGCAAGCAAAAAGCAAATGCTGTAGTAGAAATGCGGGTGGTGGAAACGGAATGGGATGGAGAAATGGCTTATTTAGCTACGCTACGGGATATTACCGATCGCAAGCGCGCAGAAGAAATGCTTTGGTTGTACGATCGAGCTATAGCAGCTACTAGCACCGGAGTTACGATTTCTGACGCCACTGACCCCGAAAATCCAATTATTTATTGCAATCCCGCATTTGAAAGCATGACAGGTTATCGGCGGCAGGAAATTATCGGAAAAAATGGCCGATTTTTGCACGGAAGCGATACCGATCCGGCGGCAGTAGAAATAATTCGCCAAGCCTTGCAAACAGAAAGCGAATGCAAGGTAATATTAAAGAATTACCGCAAAGATGGAACCGCTTTCTGGAATTGTTTCTCAATCTCTCCCGTGCGCGATCGCCTGGGCAAATTAACTCATTTTATTGGCGTACAGAGAGACATCACTGAGCGCAAACAAGCTGAAGAAGCCTTGCATATTTCCGAAGCACAAAGCAGAGAACAAGCCGCTCAACTAGCAGCCACACTTAACCAGCTCAAAGCCACTAATTCCCAATTAGTTCAAAGCGAAAAAATGTCTAGTTTGGGCTTGCTACTTGCGGGCGTCGCTCACGAAATTAACAACCCAGTCAGCTTCATTTACGGCAACCTCACTCATCTCACAAATTATACTCAAGACTTGTTTCACCACCTCGAACTTTACCAAAAGCATTATCCCGATCCAGTCGCGGAAATTCAACAGGAAAGAGAAGAAAATGAACTCGATTTTTTAGCTGAAGATTTACCTAAAATATTGTCTTCCATGAGCGTTGGTGTCGAGCGGATTTGCCAGATTGTCCAGTCGCTGCGGAACTTTTCGCGCCATGACGATTCACAGATGAAACCCGTTAACATCCACGAAGGTATTGACAGCACGCTGTTAATTCTCAATCACCGTTTGAAAGGGAACGGAGAAAAGCCGCCCATTCAAATTGTAAAACAATACGGAGAATTGCCGACTGTTGAGTGTTTTGCTGGGCCGATCAATCAAGTTTTTATGAATATTCTCAGCAATGCGATCGATGCTTTAGAAGATGCGAACAATAGGCAAAATTGTCAACAAATGGTAGAAAATCCTAGCCAGATTAGGATTGGTACGGAAGTGGTCGGCAATTTTGTAGCAATTAAAATTGCCGACAACGGCCCGGGAATAACTGAGCAAGTCAAACAGCAGATATTCGATACATTTTTTACTACCAAGCCCATTGGTAAAGGCACGGGAATGGGATTGTCAATTAGCTATCAAATTATTGTAGAAAGACACAAAGGGGAATTATATTGTACTTCGGAATTGGGCAAGGGCACGGAATTTACTATCAAAATTCCGATCGCACATTAGCGCAGAATGGGCAATCCGCGCTTTACCAACTTGATATACAGGCAAACAAGCGAGCGGGACGTTCGCACTCCTAAAAAACGAGAAAAATCGTTTTTTCTCGTTACCCGACTCTGGCTGGGAACGCATACTTAGAGGCTTTGCCTCCCCATTGTAGAGAGAATTATCAGGTGCTTTTTTGCTCACCTTACCCGCATAAATAGCTAATTAAAAAACCTCTGCACCCTCCAACTTCTTAAAAGTTTCAACCTTAGCCCTCGCCGCTTCCCCGCAAGTCTTCGGCGTCGGAAACATCTTCCCAGGATTCGCCAAACCTTTCGGATTAAACACCTGACGCACCCACTGCATCGTCTCCAAATCTACCTCCGAAAACATATCGGGCATAAAACACTTCTTATCAGCACCGATGCCGTGTTCCCCCGAAAGACTTCCCCCAACTTTCACGCAAAGCCTGAGAATTTCTCCGCCCAATTCTTCCACCTTTTCCAGCGCACCTTTTACCGAGTTATCGTACAGAATCAGCGGGTGCAAATTCCCGTCTCCCGCGTGAAATACATTAGCAATCCGATAACCGTATTTCTCGCTCAAACCCTCAATTTCTTTCAAAACATAAGCCATTTGCGTTCGCGGAATTACGCCGTCTTGCACGTAATAATCAGGGCTGAGATGACCCGCCGCCGCAAAAGCAGCTTTCCGCCCTTTCCAAATTTTTAGCCGCGTTTCCGGGTCGCTTGCCGTGGTGATATTTCGTGCTCCGTTATGCTTGCAAATATCAGCTATCCGCTGTTTGTTTGTGGCAACTTCCACTTCTAAACCGTCGATTTCTATGAGTAGAATTGCCGCCGCATCGCGGGGATAACATCCAGTTGCCACCACATCTTCCACAGCATTAATGCTGATGTTGTCCATAATTTCCATGCCGCCGGGAATAATGCCAGCGCTGATAATGTCGGAAACCGATTCGCCCGCTGCTTCTATACTGGAAAAATCCGCTAGGAGAACGCAAATCGATTCCGGCGCTTTGAGAATTCGCAGAGTAACTTCTGTGGCGATTCCTAAAGTGCCTTCGGAACCGACAAATACACCAGTTAAATCGTAACCGGGCATTTCGGAAATTTCGCCACCGACATCGACAATTGAACCGTCGGGAAGTACCAATTTTAATCCTAAAACGTGATTCGTTGTGACTCCGTATTTGAGGCAGTGAACGCCGCCAGAATTTTCGGCAACGTTGCCGCCAATTGAACAAACAATTTGACTGGAAGGATCGGGCGCGTAGTAGAAACCGGCGCCGCTAACTGCTTGCGTTACCCAGTTATTAATTACTCCCGGTTGCACGACAACTTGCTGATTTTCTAAGTCTACTTTCAGGATTTTTCGCATCAGGGCAGTGACAATCAGCACGCAGTTTTCTACAGGCAAAGCGCCGCCGGAAAGGCCGGTGCCTGCGCCTCTAGCCACCCAGGGAATTGAGTTGCGATCGCATATTTTGACCAATTGCGCCACTTCCTCGGTAGTTCGAGGCAATACCGCCACGGCGGGGCGCTGGCGGTAGCTGGCGAGTCCGTCGCACTCGTAGACAATCAATTCTTCGCGGCGCTGCACCACCCCATTTTTGCCGACTACAGCCTCAAATTCTTTAATAACGGGTTTCCAGTTGCGTTCTGTTTCTATGGCTATCATTAGTGAATTTAATTAGGGAACTATCAATAATATTGTGGCAAGTTTTACTATTTTTGTGCAATTATTTTTTTAAGGGTTGCAATATTGACACAGGGAAGGATCGGCAGTCTCTCGACCGTCGGGAAATACTTTTTCTTTAGTATAACCGCAGTTTTTGCATTTATAAATTGCCGATCGCACTAGCTGAGTCGGAAAATAGCAAAGTTCGCAGGGCAATCCGATTTTCGTCTCAGCAATATCGAATCCCGGCCAACCGCACTCCGGGCAGAATTGCTTAAATTTTTTAACTAAATCGAGAGTGGCATTTTCGATGTTTTTCATCCGAGTTGGATTGTACATCGCCCGCATATCTGTTTCGATGTGAACTCGGCCGATTGACGATTTTTTTAACGCTGCTGTCACAGCGTCAAAAAGTTGTTTTTCTGTCCTAATGCCCTTGACAATTTCGCCGTTACCGAGTGCAGCGTCGCCAACTATAACCACCAGTCCATGTTCGGGAAATCCAGCTTTTTTAGCAAAATCATCTGCTTCTTCTATACTGGAAACTAACTGGTGACTATAGTTAGTTTCTACCGACAAAGATTCGCCGATTAGCTCTAGATTATTGGCTCGATCTAATAAAAGTACGATTTCTCTGTTAGCTGGAATATACGGCATCATTGGGTGAGGGCCGAAAGTACCTTCGCTAGCAAAGGCAAGAGTTTCGCCCGCAATTTCTAGGGCTTTATGTGCTTTATGGCGAGCCGCTTCTATTTGTGTTCCTAAGCGTTTAACTTCTCGGGTGAATGTGCCAAAAGTGTCAGTGTCAAGCTCCGCAGGTACTAGGATATTTACGCCTAATTCTCGTTCCAAAACGGGAGCCATCACCCGTTCTTTTTGGTGCATGGTAGCAAGAACTGCGGTGCGATCGCTCAATAATTGATGGGGATTCACAGGCTCAGAAATATTAGACATACAGCAGCATCATTTCATAACAGAAGGCTCAAATACACCCTTTGACCTAAGTTCTCAATTCAGCACTCAAGCGTCAATCTTAAAAGCGATCGCTAGTTGCCTCCAGTCACTCCCCCAGCTTGACCTCTGAGTACAAAAATTACTCCCGTCATAATTAGTGCCACGCCTACCAACCGCAGTGGCGGCAAAGGCTCGTGAAATATAAGTTTGCCGCCTAAAACAGTAAACAGGTAACTAATTGACAGTAAAGGCGAGACTATGCTAAGGTTTGCCCGCGACAAAACTACAATAAAGCCTATCGAAGAAATTGCATACAAAGAAAGACCACCTACTATCAAAGGCTGAGTAGCCATTGCTATAATTTTTTCTATTAAATTAGCAGCGCCAATGGGTCCTAATATTTTAGCTCCTGCCTTCAGACTAAATTGACCTGCGACGCCGCACAATATTGCAGCAAGCAATAACATAAAAACGCTTCTATTCATAAATTTACTAACCTATAGTACAATCAAAAATTGCCGTTCCCAAAAACCTGAAAAACTTTAATTAAGTTTGGCTAGGTTTTATTTACCACTAATATTTTACGCAGAGATACGGGAAAATCAAGTATGGTCGATCGCGATCGAGAGTCGAACAAATATATGGCAGAGCAGACCAACCCAAGCGGAGAATATACTCTAGAACTATCGATACTCATGCCTTGTCTGAACGAAGCAGAAACTTTAGAAATCTGCATCGAGAAGGCACAGAAGTCCCTGCGCGAACTTGATATTGCAGGCGAGGTCATCATAGCAGACAACGGCAGCACTGACGGTTCTCAAGATATCGCTACCAGAATGGGAGCAAGAGTTGTGCCCGTAGCAGCCAAAGGCTACGGCAGCGCCCTGATGGGAGGAATCATCGCAGCGCGCGGAGTTTATATTATCATGGGCGATGCTGACGACAGCTACAATTTTTCCAACCTCGGCGCTTTTGTCAACAGATTGCGAGAAGGTTTCGACTTAGTGATGGGAAACCGCTTTCAAGGGGGAATCAAACCGGGTGCAATGCCGCTGCTGCACAAATATTTAGGAAATCCGGTGCTGACATGGGTTGGGCGGCTATTTTTTGCAAGTCCCGTCGGCGATTTTCACTGCGGACTCAGGGGTTTTAGGAGAGACTCTATTTTGAAACTCGACTTGCAAACAACGGGGATGGAATTTGCTAGCGAAATGGTGGTCAAGGCCTCTGTATACAAGCTGCGGATAACTGAAATCCCAACCGTACTTTCTCCCGACGGCCGCAGCAGGCCGCCGCACTTGCGAACTTGGCGAGATGGCTGGCGACACCTGCGATTTTTGCTGCTTTACAGTCCTCGGTGGCTGTTTTTGTATCCGGGTACTGCGCTGATGATTTGGGGTCTAATTGTTAGCATTTGGCTGTTACCCGGTACTCAAAAGATTGGGAGTATCAGCTTTGATGTACACACGCTGCTTTATGGTGCGATCGCAATTATCATCGGTTTTCAAGCAGTAACTTTCGCTTTTTTCACCAAGATTTTTGCTATCAGCGAGAAATTCCTGCCCGAAGACCCCAAACTCAACAAAATATTTCGCTATGTCACCCTAGAGACAGGATTGATTGTCGGAGTCACGCTGATTTTAATGGGAATAGTTGGCTCGTTCTTGTCCTTAACTATCTGGAGCGAAACAGCTTTTGGTACTCTCGATCCTTCTAAAACTCTGCGTTTGGTTATTCCCTCGCTCACTTGCCTGACTGTCGGTTTGCAGATGGTTTTGTCAAGCTTTTTTCTCAGTGTGCTGAGCTTGAAGCGTAGGTGATAACATTAAACTTCCTGCCAACATTTTTCAAAACTAAGTTGCCATGCAGTGGAAGATAAGGGCGATCGCACTTCCTTCGATCCTAAATTGCTATAATGACAATCAGCAAAAAATCTTAATGAAAAATCTATGTCTACTTATAGCGAGGTACTGAGTCAGGCTCAAAATCTCACTCTTGAAGAGCAACAGCAACTGTTAGAAGTATTGTCAGCATTGGTTCGTGATCGGGTAACAACCCAAACTCAGGGTAAACGATCGGAAATTGATGCAGCACTGATTGAAATGGTACAAGATCCAGAGTATCAAGCTCAAGTGCTACAGATGGAGGCTGAGTTTGCGGTAGCAAGTTGGGAAGCGCTGCAATTGGGAGAATCTCCTGTATGAACCGGGGAGAAGTCTATGATGCTCGACTTGAGCCTGTTGAGGGTTCTGAACAAGGAGGAACCCGTCCTGTTATCATCGTTAGTCGAGCTACAATCAATACATATAGCCCTGTAGTTTTGGCTATTCCCTGCACTACTTATCAAACTGGTAAACGAGTTTATCCCACTCAGGTATTAATTAAAGCTCCCGACGGTGGATTAACCAACCATTCTATCGCTATGGCCGATCAAGTACGGGTATTATCTAAATCTCGTTTATTGAGTTTACGAGGAATGCTTAGTGATGAAGCAATACTTCTGCTGAATCAAGCTTTATTAATTGCCTTGGATTTGCCTGGTCAAGTTTAATTGCACTTGAGGACTATCAGGGCGATCGCACTTTGGGAAAATAAGGGCGATCGCCCTTCGAGAATACTCCCCAAAGTTTGATCGGGGGAAAGCGGAGGGGCGATCGCACTTAGGGGAAAGATAGGGGCGACCGCATTTTTGGGTAAGATGAGAGTGCGATCTATTTTGCAACTTGAATTTAAGAAATGTTAAAATAAATTAAGAAAGAAATAAATTCCGGAGACTACTTGCAAGTCACTGTACTATCAAATAATATTAAATTTGAATGGCAATATTATGAATACCAGTAGCAGAGAGAGCAAAGCTTTGATGAATCCACGTAGAAAAAATTCTTACAATTCATTATTTTACCTACTCGTGGTATTACTGCTTTCTGGCTGTAGTTCTGATCATAGTGTGGATGTGAATATGAAGGTGAAGCTGGAGATAGAAAACTTAGAAAAGGCTATCCAAACTTTGGATAAAGGTATCAATACTCTAGCAACTGAATCTCGGAGCTGGCAGAGCGTTTTGGAAAATTCCCAAAAGCAGTTAACAGCGGATGCAAAGTCCATTATCAAAAACGAAATTACCGACCTTATCAAAACTGGAATTGCTAGCGTCGGTGAAGAGAGTCGCTGTAATGCTGACTTTGTAGGCCAAAGATCGCGTCATGCCTTGATTGAAATAAGAAACGAACTGGCGAAGGAAGTGAATGAACTGGCAAAGAAACTGGGACAGCAAGAGAGAATACCTCTAAAGCCAGTTAAAAGTTTAGAACCTGCGGTATGTATCGTGAATCCTAGTTCTATTGACGTAGCTCGGGTTGACCTGGAGCGGGAGGGGTTAAACAAACTTGAAATTAGTGGATATGACTTTAAACCATCATCAATTAAGGTTATTTTAAAAGATCGCGATCAAACGGAAGAAGATGTAAGCACAACTGCCGATTCAACGAGTAAGTATAATTTCATCTTAAACCTCAGTAAAGTTAATGGAGTACCACTATCGCCTGTCAGTGATAAACTAATTCTAAAGGGGAAGGGGAATGATACGATAATATCAACTATTAGTATCATTCAGCCTTCATATAATAAGGGTTTAACAAAAAATATTTGGGAGGACATTTCTGCGGGGCGTATTACAATTGCTAAGGCCATTATTCTAAATAAAATTTCGTGGCGAGATGGTGAACGCGGCTGTTCCACTGTCGGGTACGAAGAAATTGCCGAAGTCCGGAAAAAAATAGATGAGGCAACTAACTTTTGCGTTGCAAGAGTCAGAAACGATATAAATGCTGGTAATCCTTCAACTTCAAACGCCATTTTTCAAGGCGTTATTTCTTGGCAAAACGCTCAAACTCAATGTAAGTATATGTTGGGAGAAGAAATAGAGCGAGTGAGACAAGCACCAGGACTTGAAGCTTCAGCTTTCTGTAGGTAATAGCTCCTGACAGATTTAGATCCAAAGTAAATATATCACAAACGTAACGTCTATTCGGGAGGTTTCATTCTCACACAACAATGATTTAACCTTATGTCTCTTATTAAGACTTTGTAGAGACGTTTTATGCAACGTCTCTACAAAATGGGTTCCTCTTACCTACTATTCTACTCCCTCAATCCGGTCTTCCACCTCCTGATAAAGTTCACGCAAGCGATCCAAATTGTTCTCCGAAGTCTCCCAATAACCGCGGCCATTCACCTCAAGCAAAGTGCTGACAATCTTGCGGAACGAATGAGGATTTAAGTTAAGCAAACGCTTCTGCATCTCCTCATCTTGGATAAACGTAGTGTTGACATCCTCATACACCCAATTATCCACAGCGCCCGCCGTCGCACTCCATCCAGTCGTATTCACCAAACGCTTAGAAATCTCCCGCACACCTTCATAACCGTGCGACAACATCCCCTCGTACCACTTCGGATTCAGCAGCTTAGTCCGCGAATCTAAACGCACGGTTTCTGATAGCGTCCGCACCTGCGCGTTCGCTGTGGTTGTATCAGCAACAAAAGATGTCGGTTTCTTCCCATCTGCGCGCAAACTGCCGATCAATTTAGTTGGGTCGGAGTCGAAATAGTGCGACACGTCGGTTAGGGAAATCTCGGCAGAATCCAAGTTTTGGAAGGTGACTTCCGCAGTTTTCAAGGATGATTCAAAAATCTGCCTGTCTTGTTCCATTGTTCCCGGATTGTCGGAAGAAAAGGCGAAGGATTTGCGGGTTAAGTACATTTCCTGCAACTCGGCTTCGCTTTCCCAAGTGCTGTTTTCTACCGCCAAGTTGACGTTAGATGAATAGGAACCAGAGGCATTAGAAAAGACGCGAGTTGCTGCTTGTCGCAGGTTGATTCCCATTTCTTCCGCTTGCTTCAGGGCGTGTTTGCGGACGAAGTTCATCTCTAACGGTTCATCGGCTTCCGCTGCCATTTTCACGGCTTTATCTAACAAATTCATTTGGTTGATGAACAAGTCGCGGAATACGCCGGAACAGTTAATTACTACGTCGATTCGAGGGCGTCCCAACTCTTCTAAAGAAAGCAATTCGAGTTTGTTTACTCGGCCCAAAGCGTCGGGAACTGGCTTCACTCCCACCATCCACATTACTTGGGCGAGGGATTCGCCGTATGTCTTGATGTTGTCGGTTCCCCACAACACAACGGCGATGGTTTCTGGGTAATTTCCGCCGTTATCAATGCGCTGTCTTTCTAACAGCCGATCGACTACAAGCTTAGCAGACTTAACCGCCCCCGTTGTAGGGATTGACTGCGGGTCTAAAGCGTGCATATTCTTGCCCGTCGGCAAAACATCCGGGTTGCGAATCGGATCGCCACCGGGGCCAGGCAGAACATACTCGCCTTCTAACGCGCGCAACAAAGCGCCTAATTCGTTGTCGGCACAAACTTGCTGCAAGCAGAATTCCAGATACTCAAACAGCGGTTTAATCGGTTCTGGATCGATTTTTTTGTAACCGGCGGCGTGCAAGGCATCAATCCAAGGTGTTTTCTTGCCCATGTTGAAGAAATTCAACTTAGAAACAAGGGAAACTCGGCCCTCAGCATCGGTTTGTTCCTTCACCAAAGCGCCAACGGCATCCCGACAGGCCAAGGTGATGTTTTGCAGCAATTCGACATCAGTTAAAATGCCTTTGTCGCTATTGGTGTAAATTTCGCCGATATCGCGTCCAAGACTGTTAGCAATAATCCGTGGCAAGCTGATCAGTCCGTCTTCTTCGCGGTCTAAATTGGCGATATTCACCAAAGTTGCGATCGCCTCTTCCGCAGTCGGTGGCTTACCGATAACGTGCAAACCGCAAGGTAACAACCGCGACTCAATTTCCATCAACTTGCGGTAAACCAAGCCAACTAAATTGTCGCGTTCCTCGGCAGTCATTCCCGCAGCAACGCCTCTTTCTTGTTCCGGAGGTAGGGCGATATCCTTGTCCAAATTCACCAAACGGCATTTTTCGACGATCGCATCAACAATCGGCACACCCCGCCCAGTCTCTTTCAAAGTTTGATAAGAAGCAATTAACTCGCTGAGTTCCTGCAAACCTTTGTACAAACCAGCATTTTCAGCCGGAGGAGTCAGATAGCTGATTGTTTCAGCATAACTGCGGCGCTTGGCAATTGTTGCCTCGCTGGGATTGTTGGCGGCGTAATAATAGAGGTTAGGAATTTTGCCGATCAAACTGTCGGGATAACAATCCCCAGACATTCCCATCTGCTTACCCGGCATGAATTCTAGCGAACCGTGAGTGCCAAAGTGCAGCACCGCATCCGCACCCCAAATGCGCTCCAAATATGTATAGTAAGCAGCAAAACCGTGGTGCGGGCTGGCAGAACGAGAGAATAACAACCGCATCGGATCGCCTTCGTATCCAAAAGTAGGTTGCACTCCGATAAACACATTGCCGAAATGTTTGCCGAAAATCAGCAAATTTTGTCCGTCGCTGTTCAAATGTCCCGGAGGCGGGCCCCAATTTTCTTGCAAGCGTTCCGAGTAAGGAGTGAATTCTTCGTATTCAGCTACCGACATCCGGTAAGCAACATTTAATTCGGGACTTTGGTATTGGGCTGTTGCGTCGTGGATGACTTCTTGCATCAGTTTTTCGGCGGAATCCGGCAATTCTGGCAAGTCGTAACCGTTGCCTTTTAAGGCTTTCAATACTTGGTAAATCGAGCCGAAAACGTCCAAATAAGCGGCAGTTCCGACGTTGCCTTTGTCCGGCGGGAAACTGAAAACTGTGATCGCAACTTTTTTATCTAATTTTGGTTTCCGGCGCAGCATTGCCCACTTCATGGCGCGCTGGGAAATTGCTTCGATCCGGTCTTGTAGGGCGATCGCCTTGCCAGTTGCGCCATCGCGTCCCGACAAAATAATCGGTTCGATCGCCCCATCCAACTCGGGAATGGCAATTTGCAAAGCAACTTGAATCGGGTGCAAGCCTAAATCGCTATTTTCCCACTCTTCCGTCGTTTGGAAAACCAGCGGCAAAGCCACCATGTAAGGGCAGTTTAGCTTTTTCAAAGTCTCGATCGCCTTCGGGTGATCTTGTTTCGCCGGGCCGCCCACCAGCGCAAAACCAGTCAGAGAAACCACCGCATCAACTATGGGTAGCGGTGCAACACCTTTGGTCCCAACTTCCAAGAAAAAAGTTTCGACTGGTTTCGAGAAGTCCAAACCGCCGGCAAAAATTGGCACCACCCGCGCCCCCATTGCCTCCAATTCCTGCACCATTGCTACATAGTGCGCGTCATCTCCGGTGACTAAGTGAGTCCGCTGCAACACCAAGCCGATGCAAGGTGCGAGGGGGTCTTTGAGGTCTGCAGAAATATCTTTGCGGGCGTTGTACCAGGTGAGGTAGGCTTTTACATCCTCAAACATCGACGGTGCCAAAGGATGCCAAATTCCCATATCCGGGTAGACAACGGGCTCTTGAAAAGTTAGCTGTTCCTGGCCTTTGAATACATATTTATGTGACAGCATCAGCAAGAAGTTTTCCAAGTTTTCTTGGGAACCTCCCAGCCAATACTGGAAACTCAGCATGAAGTTGCGGGCATCTTGGGCTTTGTCGATGGGCAAATATTTCAGCACTTTCGGCAAAGTTTGCAGCAGTTTCAGCATTCCGTCTTGGAAGGAACTCCCGGATTTTTCCTTCCGTTTTTTCATGAATTCGCCGATCGCACTTTTGCTTTGTCCCAACTGTGCCATCGAGAAACTGCCCATTTTATTGAGTCGCATCACCCCAGGCATCGACGGGAAGACGACGGCGACATCCAAGCTGTCGCGCAGCGGTTCCACCGCCGCTACCACTTTTTCGGCCAAATCTTCGATGAAAATTAGAGAAGCAATAAATACATTGGCATCCGCCACATCCCGCTTGAAGGCCTCGTAATTTTCCGGGCTGCGGAGTTCCTCGATCAGGTAGCCACTGATTTCTATTGCCAGATTCGGATTTTTCTTGTTTATCGATCGAACCGCTGCCGACAGGGCGCTTTGATACTGCGGTTCAAGTACGACATAGACCACCTTCATGAGCGATCGCCCCTGCAAGTTTTCCGGCACGACGTGGCGAATGGTGGGCTTGACGTGAGTGAACATCCGGTTAGGCTCCTTTAAGATGCTGTTTTCGGGAATCGGGAATTTTTTTATCCCATAAGCATTTTTACCAGAAAACGCTTGCCATTAGGCGATTTGAGCCTGCACATGACACAATTCGACAAATTTATGGCAACTTTTCGTTACATTTTCTTCTAAATTCCTTGAGCAAATACTCCAAATTTTATTTACAAAAATTTACTTGACAAATAGAAATTTATGTGTATAGGATTAAGTGGTTGGATAAAAAGAATTCAAAATTAACCAACCATTAAGAAAGAAATCCTGAAAAAAGTTCCAAGTTTTGTAGAACTGAGAGAACAGGCGATCGAGCAATTAACTGATGCAAAAAAGGCATAATTTCTGAAAACAGAATGTAGCCTTCAGATAATTGCTGACTCACCCAAATTGATATTTGGCAAGGAATTTAAAGCCATTTCGTAACGTCTGTTTTGTGTAAATTCCTGATTTGCGATCGAGTTCATGGAAAGCTAATTGCTATAAACTCTCAAACTCATCAAAACCTGAAGGGGAAAACATGGCTAACTACGCAATTTTCGACGAACAATTCTACCTGGCCTCATATCCTTGGGTCAAACCAGCCATTGACGCAGGAGTAATCAAATCCGGGAGAGAACACTTTGAAAAATTCGGTAAAGCCGGCGGCTTAACTAAAGTATCCCGGTATTTTGACGAAAATACTTACCTTGGGGCAAACCCCGACATCGCACCCTTTGTCCGCACAGTCAATCCAAACGCACCTTTTGCGACCGGCCTGGATCACTTTATCGAGTTCGGTTACGATGAAGGACAGCGCCGCACCCAAGTATCGCCTGAGTACAACGAAGATTTTTATTTAAAAAATAACTCAGAGCTGCGATCGTTTATCGGCCCTAATGCACCTTTCAAATCAGGATACCAGCATTTCGCTCAATTCGGGGCCAAAGAAGGTCGTTTTGGAACTTCATTTTTTGAACCGGAATACTTAAAAGAAAACCCCGACATCGTGCCGTTTGTAAACTCTGGAACCTTGAACACTGGTCGGGAACACTACTTCAATTTCGGGAAAAACGAGCCAAGCCGCGACGCAACTTTTGTCGGCAGCAGCAGCAACGATATTCTCACTGGTGTTGGTGTGGGGAATACCGAACTCATTGGAGTGGAAGTAGGTATCGATCCCAGCCGCAACCGCCAGTATGAAAGTTTTGGCACCAATGAATTCGATGTCCTGATTGGCAGTCCGGGAGCTGATACATTCGTACTCGGAGTTCCTGCTACAGCGGGGAATGCCACCGCGACACCGCTGTATTTGGGTAACGGTCAAGCTACCATTCGCAACTTCGACATCGAAAGCGATTTTATCCAACTGCAAGGAACTTCTTTAAACGGCTACAGCCTGACTCCGGTTGGCAACAATTTGTCAATCCAGCGTTTTGGAGATGTGCTCGGCGTAATTGAAGGAGGAGCAACCTTGGGTTTGACTTTCCAAGAATCTAACGGTAACGGTACTTTCTTGATTGGATAGTCATTGGTCGTTAGTCATTAGTCATTAGTCATTAGTCATTAGCTAATGACTAATGACTAATGATTTTTTATTGGTGGTGGGCGATGGTTCTATAAAAAAGTACGATCGCATTTTACTTTCTTAAAGAAGCAACCATGAATTACGCAATTTTTGACGAACAATACTACCTAGCCTCATATCCGTGGCTGAAACCAGCCATTGATGCAGGAATCATCAAATCTGGAAGAGAACACTTTGAAAAATACGGTCAAGCCAGCGGTCTCACAAAAATATCGCGGTACTTTGACGAAGATACCTATCTGGCAGGCAATCCAGACCTCAAACCCTTTGTCCGCACTCCTAGCAATCCAAACGCTCCTTTTGCTACAGGCTTAGATCACTTTATTCAGTTCGGTTACGATGAAGGAACTCGCCGCACCCAAGTATCGCCTGAGTACAACGAAAATTTTTATTTAGCAAATAATTCAGACCTTCGACCTTTCGTTCTGAACGGAACTTTCAAATCTGGATACCAGCATTTCATTCAATTCGGCGTCAAAGAAGGTCGGTTTGGGACTTCTTTTTTTGAACCCGAATACTTAAAGAAAAACCCTGACATTGTACCCTTTGTCAACTCTGGAGCCTTGAGAACGGGTCGGGAACACTACTTCAATTTTGGTAAAAATGAGCCAAGCCGCTCTGCTACTTTTGTCGGAACTTCCGGCAACGATGTTATCACAGCCATTGGCGTGGGGAATACCGAACTGATTGGAGTGGATGTAGGTATCGATCCCCGAGGCAATCGACAGTTTGAAAGCTCTGGACTCAATGAGTTTGATGTCTTGATTGGTGGCCCGGGAGTTGATACATTCGTACTCACACCTCCTCTTACTACAGGCGGGAATTTCAGCTCGTTCCCGCTCTATTGGGGTAACGGTGAAGCTACTATTCGGAACTTCAAAGCAGGACAGGACTTGATTCTACTGCAAGGAACTTCTTTAACCAGCTACGACTTGATTCCCATTGGCAACAATTTATCAATCGAGGCTTTTAAATTTGTGCTCGGCGTGATTGAAGGAGGAGCAAGTTTGAATTTGACCTTCCAACAATCTAACGGTAACGGTACTTTCTTGATTGGATAGTCATTGGTCATCAGTTAATAGTGATGATTGATGACTTTTTTGTGTGTTGTGGGCTAATCTGGTATGAAAAAGTACGATCGCACTTTACGTTCTTAAAGGAGCAACAATGAATTACAATATTTTCGACGAACAATACTACCTTTCGCAATATCCGTGGCTGAAACCAGCCATTGATGCAGGAATCATCAAATCTGGAAGAGAACACTTTGAAAAATTTGGTCAAGCCGCGGGCCTAACAAAAATATCGCGGTATTTTGATGAAGATACTTACCTTGAGGGAAATCCAGACCTTAAACCCTTTGTCCGCACTCCCAACAATCCAAACGCGCCTTTTGCGACCGGACTAGACCACTTTATCCAATACGGTTACGAAGAGGGCCGCAGCCAAGTATCGCCTGAGTATGACGAAGCGTTTTATCTCGCGACTAACCGAGCTTTGCTGCCGTTTATTCAGAATGGAACGTTTAAAAACGGCTACCAGCATTTCATTGAATTCGGTCTCAAAGAGGAGCAGTTTGGGACTTCATTTTTTGAACCGGGATATTTACAATTCAACCCCGATGTTCGGCTGCTTGTCGAATCGGGAGCCTTGAAAACTGGTCGCGAACACTACTTCAATTTCGGGAAAAATGACCCAAACCGGTCTGCTACTTTTGTCGGAACTTCCGGCTATGACCTCCTCACTGGTTTAGAGGTGGGGAATACCCGATTAATAGGATTTGAAGTAGGTTACACTACAAAAAGTAACAATTTTTCTTACTCCCCCAGCGAATATTATGAAAGTGACGGCAGCAATGAATTCGATACTCTAACTGGCGGTAGCGGCCGCGATATATTCGTGTTGACCCGTAGAACTCGCACTCTAGGGGGTGGTAGATCGGCGGTTTACACTAACCCGTCCTACATCGGGCCGGGTTTTGCTACAATTCGGAACTTTACGCAAGATCAGGATACGCTCGATATAGGGCTTTACTCAAATCAATTATTGGTATTTCCCATCAACAATAATCGAGATTTAGCTATTCAAAAGAGGGGCTTCTTCGTCGTTAACAATGGAGTTACCGAAACCACTCCCGGTGACACTATCGCTGTTATTGAAGGTGGCGGAAATCTCAGTTTGAATCTACCAGTAGCCTATGGTGGGATCTAGTGTTATTAGCGCTGTATTTGGCTATAAATATCGCAGCTATTCAGGGTTGGCCTTAGTCCATCATCGGGACACTTATTAATTCAACACTCGGCAGATACAATTGCCATAATTCATAGCGTAGCCAATCTAAAGCTGCAATTGATTGGGATAATAAATCCCTTTAATCCTCCAGTCGGTCTCACTTTCATGGGCGATAAAGCATAGAGCTTAAGTGAGATTTGACTGTTGGGTAAAATCACCCGGTCAGGTAATTGTCTCAGTTCTGGATTATTGATAAATTGCATAAACAGCTCATTAAAGCCGCAGTAGGAAGACATGGCTAGTTACGCAATTTTTGACGAAAAATACTACCTTGCTCAATATCCTTGGGTCAAACCCGCCATTGATGCAGGAATCATCAAATCTGGAAGAGAACACTTTGAAAAATTCGGTCAAGCCGGCGGCATAACTAAAGTTTCGCGGTATTTTGACGAAGCTACTTACCTTGCTGGCAACCCAGATATCGCTGCCTTAGTCCGCACCCCCAACAACCCAAGCGCACCTTTTGCGACGGGCCTAGACCACTTTATCCAATATGGTTACGAAGAAGGTCGCACTCGCGTATCTGCTGAGTATGACGAAGCGTTTTATGTAGCAAATAACCGACAGTTGCAGCCGTTTATTCAAAATGGAACTTTTAAAAATGGCTACCAGCATTTCATTGAATTCGGCATCAAAGACGGTCAGTTTGGGACTTCATTTTTTGAAACAGAATACTTACAAAAAAACCTCGACATTCGGCCGTTTGTCGAATCGGGAGCCTTGAAAACTGGTCGCGAACACTACGTCAATTTCGGGAAAAACGAGCCAAATCGGTCTGCTACTTTTGTCGGAACTTCCGGGAATGACATCCTGACTGGTTCCGGGGTGGGGAAAGTTGAATTAATTGGAGTTGAAGTAGGTTTAGGTACAGGTAATGGCTTTGGCTCCGGTCGAAATTATGAAAGTGATGGCAGCAATGAATTCGATACTCTCATTGGCGGTAGCGGCCGCGATACATTTGTACTTGGTGCAGCTTTAGTAGGCAGTAAGGGGAACCCGGCCGGAGTCTCACAGTTCTACATCGGGTCGGGTTTTGCTACTATTCGGAACTTTATCCAAGGTCAGGACAGCATCCAGCTAGCAGGGTATGATTTAGATAAATTCTTGATTGTTCCCATTAACAATAATCGAGATTTAGCTATCCAAACGAACGGCTTTCCCACCGATTTTCAAAATGGAGTTACCCAAGTTAGTCGCTTTGACACGATCGCGGTTATTGAAGGTGGCGGAAATCTCAAGTTGAATCTATTACCAGAATCGCCTTTTGCGACACTTTTAATTGGATAGAATTCTCGCAGCTATTCGGGATGTACCTGATTGCTGCTGGGGAGTGCGATCGCACATTCGCAAAAATGGCGATCGCACGGTTGTGTTTGCCATAAAAAAAATAATAAAACAGGCTTAATAATAATTAACTTGACATACTTAGTTAGTAGAGTTAGTAATAGTGGATCAAGTTTAATCGACAAGTAAGCAGACTAAGCTTGGAGCCAAAATTATGACTAATTATGACATTTTTGACGAACCATACTACCTGGCGCAATATCCTTGGGTGAAACCGGCTATTGATGCAGGAATTATAAAATCCGGCAGAGAACACTTTGAAAAGTTCGGTCAAGCCCGCGGTCTCACCAAAGTATCGCGTTACTTTGACGAAGAAACCTATCTAGCTCAAAATCTAGATCTTGCTCCCTTTGTTCGCACCGCCAATAATCAAAACGCGCCTTTTGCGTCTGGTTTAGACCAATTTATTCAGTTTGGCTACGAAGAAGGCCGCACTCGCGTATCGCCTGACTACAACGAAGATTTTTATTTAGCAAATAACCCAGAACTGCTACCACTTGTTCAGAACGGAACTTTCAAAAATGGCTACCAGCACTTCATCAAATTCGGAAATAAAGAGGGCAGATTTGCGACTTCTTTTTGGGAACCGAAATACTTAATCGACAACCCCGACATCGCACCGTTTGTCAACTCAGGAGCCTTGAAAACTGGTCGAGAACATTATTTCAAATTTGGGCAATTTGAGCAGAGGCGCTCCGCTACTTTTGTCGGAAGCCGGGGCAATGATATCCTTACTGGTGTAGGGGTAGGGGATGTCGAATTAAAGGGAGTTGAAGTAGGCTCCCTTAACAGCACCGTAGGGACTGAAAGTGACGGCAGCAACGAATTCGATACTCTGATTGGCGGTACGGGTCGCGATACATTCGTGTTCGGGGAAACTTTAATAGGCAGTAGAGCGTTTTTTCGTGGATTTAAAACTTTCTACATTGGGCCGGGTTTTGCTACAATTCGGAACTTTACCCAAGGTCAGGATAGAATCAAACTCAGTGACTCTTCCTTAGATAGCTACATTCTGGTTCCCACCAACAATAATCGAGATTTAGCAATCCAAACGAACGGCTTGCCCTTCGATCAAAATGGAGTTAGCCAAACCAGCCGCGGTGACACGATCGCAGTTATTGAAGGTGGCGGAAATCTCAAGTTGAATTTATTACCACAATCTTCTTTTGGGACACTTTTACTTGGATAGAAATATCGCAGCTATTCGGGATTTGCCTGATTGCTGCTTTCGGTGGGATAATTAATTGTACCCTCCAGAAACCGGGTTTCTCGAATAAACCCGGCTTCTAAGTCTTTAATGGCGATCGCGCGCTAGCTTCAAAACCTCAACTGCATCTTTGTGACCTTCCGATGACGCCCAAATTAACGCAGTCCAAGTATTATTATCATACGCTTTGATATCAGCTCCTTTATCGATTAAAAATTCCACAACTTGAGTGCGCCCGCTGCCTGCAGCACTCATCAAAGCCGTCAAACCAAAATTAGTTTTAGCATTCACATCCGCCCCCGCCTCCAGCAAAAGCTGTACAATCTCGGTATGTCCGGCAGCAGCGGCACTCATTAACGGCGTCCACCCGTCATTGTCGTGACTGTTGACATCCGCACCAGCAGCCAGCAATTTTTTGACGATCGCCGAATTGCCAGCCTCAGCCGCAGCCGTCAAAGCCGTCGCACCTTCCTCATCTTTGGCATTGATATCTGCACGCTGTTCGATCGCACTTTCTACAGCCGCAACATCACCCGTCTTGACGGCATTAATTAAATCTGTCATAAAATCTCCGTTGCATCCTCTCAAATATTAAATCCTATGGCAGTAGATATTTTAATCCTCTCCAACGGCCCCGGAGAATTGGCAACTTGGGTGCGTCCCGCCGTGCAAGCTTTGCGCGAGCAATTGGGAAACGCGGGCACTCAAGCGCGAATCTCTGTGGTGCTGTCCCCCTGTCCGCACGCCACCGGGAAAGAAGCAGAAATAGCCTGTTCCTACCCTGAAGTGGACAGAGTGCAGGCGCCGGAGCATTTTTTTCCATTCCTATTATCTGGCAAAACTGCTGAAAATTGGGATTGGCACGAAACAGGAGTTGTTTTATTTTTAGGCGGCGATCAATTTTTTACAGTTGTGATTGGCAAAAGACTCAAATATCGCACTGTTATTTATGCTGAATGGGACGCGCGGTGGTATCGCTGGATTGATAAATTTGCGGCGATGAAACCAGAAGTTTTTGCTAAAATTCCCGAAAAATATGCTAAGAAATTTACAGTTGTCGGAGATTTGATTTCCGAAGTAGCGAACGGGAAATCGGGCAGGGCGAGTACGGGGGCACCGCCCCTACGGAAAATAGAATTAATTGGATTGTTGCCCGGTTCTAAAGCCGCCAAATTAGCTTTAGGTGTACCGTTATGTTTGTCGATCGCCCAATCCATCCATCGCCTCCGCCCTGAAACTCGCTTTGTAATTCCCGTTGCTCCTACCATAGATGTGCAAACTCTAGCAGGTTTTGCCGACCCTGAACAAAATCCTTGCCTGCATTTATTTGAGAACGCCAGCGCCGAACTTCATTTAACAGAACGGCCGTTTTTGCAGACAGCAAATAACTTGCAAGTAGAACTTTGGACGCAGACGCCCGCCTACGATTTGCTATCAGAATGCAGCCTGTGTTTAACTACTGTGGGAGCGAATACTGCCGAATTGGGTTCGTTAGCTGTACCGATGATTGTTTTGATTCCGACGCAGCAATTGGATGCGATGAAAGCTTGGGACGGATTGCCGGGATTGCTGGCAAATTTGCCGTTAGTCGGATCAGCTTTTGCGACTGCGATTAATTGGCTAATCTGGCAATTGGGAAAGGGAAAGCTTTATGCTTGGCCTAATATTTGGGCACAGGAGGAGATTGTGCCGGAGTTAATTGGGAAGCTGGAACCCGATGCTGTGGCTCAATTGGCGATCGACTATTTGATCCATCCTGATAAATTAGCACAAATAAGCGATCGTTTGCGTGCGGTTCGAGGAGAATCGGGGGCGGCGAAAAAAATTGCTGAATTGGTTTGTGAAGAAATTGAGGTGCAATCTAATTCTGAGATGATTTAGATTTTTTTATTTTTAACCGCAGATGAAGGCGGATGAACGCGGATGAACGCAGATTTAATACGGATTAATTGGTGAAAACAGGCAAAAGAAATTTTATTTTCTCTTGCCTGTTTATTATCCAAAAACTGGATCGGTTCTCAAGTTAAGCCCGATCGTGCTTAGCAATCACCCAAACAGCGTGGATTGTACCCGGAAACAAGAAAAAACAGCTTAGAACCAGGTTTATCCAAAAATCTCTGCCTATGCCGACCGTCATAAATACGCCCAGAGGGGGAACAAAAATTGCAGCGAGTATGCGAAGTAAATTGCCCATCTCAGTTACTCCAAACGAGTTTTCTCTTTCAATTTAACTTCACTGACTGACAGAGCCTTTCCCGAAAAATTTAGGCGGTGCTGCCATAGTGTAAACTTCGGTTTCAGCGGCAATTACCTGCCGCAAGTGACCGGGAACTTGCATCAACCCCAACAGTGTAATTCCGTCGAACATCCGCAACCCGCCAGTTGTTTTCTCGGCGAGTAATTTGTCAGTAACTTCGGGATCGGGTCGCGTATTTATTTCTTGATTAGAAGCTACGGCAAAACCCCAAGGAGCTCCATAAGTAGAAATAAAGCTGGTGCAGGATTGAACATTGGAAAAAACAGATTTAAGAGTATTTACAATGCGAGCGTGCATTTTCATTTCGGCCGGAGAAACTGGGCCCGCTTGCACTACGAAATATCCGTTAGGTGACATTACGCTGCGAACTTTCTCAAAATACTCCTTGGTAAACAACTGGAAAGATGGGCCTTCTTCAATGGGATCGGACAAGTCAGAAATGACAATATCCCAATCATTGTCTGTTTTGTCTAAATAGTCCAAAGCATCGCCAATTACTACTTCGCAGCGGGGGTCGTCAAAGGCATTTTGGTGCATTTCTGGCAGGTGTTCGCGGCAAGCTTCTACTACTTCGCCGTCAATGTCGATCATCACGACTTTTTCAACTGTTTTCCAGCGCAGAACTTCTCTAATCGTAGCTCCTTCTCCGCCGCCGAGAACGAGGACTTTTTTGGGTGAACCGTGACAAATCATGGCTGGGTGCACCAGGGGTTCGTGGTACAGAAACTCGTCGCCTGTACAAGATTGCCACTTACCGTCTAAAACTAAGCCTTTGCCGTAGGTACCGGTCTGAACTACGTACATTTCTTGATAGGCTGTTTTCTTGTAAGCGAGCACCGCGATGACGCCGTGAACGTAAATATCCCAAGGGGTAATGTACTCGCTCATCCAAAAATCGGCACGAACTTCGCTACCTGACATCAATTACTCTCCAAATATAAACGGCTGTGTCGATGTTGTCACAAGTAGTAGTTATTAGCACAAAATGGTGCGGGTGTGTGAGTACGATCGACACATTAAAGTGAGATTTCTCAGCAATGCTATAGTGTGATTGCGTTCTGGGAGAGAGCAACGAGCTTGTTACTTGAGATTGCTTGTGCGCGATCGCGCGCCCAGCCGATCGCACTTTTCCCGTCGCCCCGGAGTCTGATCGCACTCACATTTAATATTTTCGCTTTGCATTGCCGACGGGTTTTGTACAAAGGTTGTCTGAATCGGGCATTTTTTTGCGCTGGGCCCGCCTTTATAAGTTTGCGATCGCCCTGCTTATTTATCAATAATCGGATGAAAAGCCCACAAATGCGAGTACAGGGAAGAAAAGTAGCGATCGGTTTTAACGAGATTTGTTATTAATATGTTGACATTTTGAATGTATCTTAGATAAGATTTTTAGATCTAGCAAACTAAAGGAAGTGTTGAATTTTCCGGACAAAGTTGCCGAGGCGATGGTCGCCGAGATTCTAACTAGGTGAAGGGTGCAATTAAATTTATTAATAAAACTGTTCAGACACTATTTTTAGGTTCAAAATAATAGCCGATGGAACCAACAGACTGGGAAAACCGAATCAAAGAGCTGGAAAAGGAAAATCGAATCCTGCGGAAAAAACTCGAAACTTCGGAAAGCGAACGCAACCAATTAGAAGCCCTTAATCAAAAAAAAGAATCTTTGCTAAAAATAGTCACTGCGGAATTTATAGATTCCGAAAAGATTTTAATAGCAAGAATTTCTACACTAGAAAAAGCTCTAGAAAACCAGCAAACAATGCAGCTCAAATTGATCGAAGCAGAAAAGATGTCTGCTTTGGGGATTTTGGTAGCTGGTATCGCCCACGAAATCAACAATCCCGTCAACTTCATCTACGGCAATATTACCTATGTCAATGATTACACTGGCGACCTTTTAAAATTGCTCGCAATGTACCAGGATCGCTATCCCGAAACAGATGCAGAGATTGAAGCTTTTATTGACAAAATTGACCTCAACTTTCTGCGCGAAGATTTGTTGAAAACTCTTTCGTCAATGAAAGTTGGCTCCGAGCGCATCCGCGAAATTGTGCTGACTTTACGCAATTTTGCGCGGGTAGATGAAGCAGAAAAGAAACCAGTTAATATTCACGAAGGAATTGACAGCACCTTGTTAATATTGCAAAACTTGACTAAAGAAAAACCCGGTCATGCGGCTATAAAAATTGTTAAAAATTATGGACAATTGCCGAAAATTGAATGTTATGCGGGGCAATTAAACCAGGTATTTATGAACATCATTAATAATGCTGTTGATGCCGTGCGGGAGCGAGATCAAAAGCTTTCCATAGGCGAAATAGAAGCCAACCCCAGCCAGATTGTAATTACTACTTCTATTTTTTCCGAAAATTGGACGAGAATTAGCATCAAAGATAATGGTTTGGGAATGAATGAAGCTGTAAAAGGGAAAATTTTCAATCCGTTTTTCACCACAAAACCAGTCGGCCACGGGACGGGCTTGGGACTGTCAATTAGCTATCAAATTGTTGTGGACAAACACGGCGGGAGGTTGGAGTGCATATCCGCAATGGGAGAAGGTACTGAATTCGTGATCGAGATTCCGATCGCCAATTCCCGCAGCTAAGATCGATCGATCGAGCTAAACTGAGGGATAATGAAAACTCCCTTTGACCGCGGCTCCTCCTAGTTTGATGTGCAACCCTATGTCTACTGTCACTTTTGGTTTGTCAACCCCTATAGCGGCAGAGGCCGGGGCATCCTACGGCAGCAGCGAACCGCCACAGCGCCCCACCGTGCGGGCAGAGTGGATCGAGGTATTGGTGGACTCTCCTTTCAGGGTTGCGGGGGACTCGTCTGGGGAGGAAAATAAGTTATTTACCTATCGTTTACCTGCGGAACTTACCGTGCAACCAGGGGATATTTTGAGTGTACCCTTTGGCAGTCAACAGGTAGGCGCGATCGCGATTCGATTCATTTCTCAACTGCCGCCCGACTTAGATCCGGCGCGGGTTAAAGATGTCGAAGATGTTGTCAGTACGGGATTTTTCCCACCGACTTACTGGGAATTGCTCGATCGCACTGCCACCTATTATTGCACACCTTTAATTCAAGTAATTAGAGCCTCGCTGCCACCCGGTTTGTTAAGCCGTTCGGTGCGCCGAATTCGCTTAATTAAGGACGCAATTTCTCCGAATGCCGAAACATTTCTCAATCCCGCCGCGAGTCAAATTTTGCAATTGCTGCAAGCTCAAAAAAACGGCGATTACACTTGGCAATACCTCCAGCGCCAAGTTAAGGGAAGTTATCGGGGATTGAAAGATTTATTGAAACGCGGTTGGGTAGAAAGTTATTTAGAACCTCCCAATCCTCCCAAACCACAACTCAAACCGGCAGTGACATTAATTGCTAGTGCATTTGTCACAGATTTAACCAAGCGGCAACAAGAAGTATTGGAAGTTTTGCGGCGCGGCGGCGGTGAAATGTGGCTGAATGATTTGTTGAGAATTTGCAGCGCGAGTTCTTCGGTTGTAAAAGCTTTGGAACAAAAAGGTAGCGTTGTAATTGACCAAAGGGAAGTTCTCAGGGGCGATCGCGGAATTTCTCAATTGCCCGATGCACCAAAAACTTTAACTCATTTTCAAGCTCAAGCCTTAGCGTTTATTAACTCTTTTTCGGGTTTCCGTCAAGTGCTGCTGCACGGCGTTACAGGTTCCGGGAAAACCGAAGTGTATTTGCAGGCGATCGCCCCCATCTTAGCCAGTGGCAAATCCGCCCTCGTACTCGTTCCCGAAATCGGCCTCACACCGCAACTTACCGATCGATTCCGAGCCCGTTTTGGCGAGCAAATTTGCGTGTACCACAGCGCCCTATCCGACGGCGAACGTTACGATACATGGCGTCAGATGCTGACTGGAACCCCGCAAATTGTCATCGGCACGCGATCGGCCATTTTTGCTCCTTTACCTCACCTCGGCTTAATTATCCTCGATGAAGAACACGACAGCAGCTTCAAACAAGACCAACCAGCCCCCTGCTACCACGCCCGCACCGTTGCCAAATGGCGCGCCGAATTAGAAAATTGTCCCTTAATTTTAGGTTCCGCAACGCCAGCTTTAGAGACTTTTGTCAGGACGCGAAGAGATTATTACTCGTTACCCAATATCCATTATTTATCATTGCCCGATCGCATTTATTCGCGCCCGATGCCGCCTGTGGAAATAGTCGATATGCGCCAAGAATTGCGGCAAGGGAACCGCTCAATTTTCAGCGCTTCCCTGCAAAATGCCCTGGAACAATTGCGAGCAAGACAACAGCAAGGTATTTTATTTATTCACAGAAGAGGACACAGTACCTTTGTCTCTTGTCGGAGTTGCGGCTATGTGATGGAATGCCCGAACTGCGATGTTTCGCTTTCTTATCACCACGTGGGCGAAGCAACCGCAGAAATATTGCGCTGTCACTACTGCAACCACACGGAACGACACCCCCAAAACTGCCCGGAATGCAGTTCTCCTTACTTCAAAAACTTTGGTAGTGGCACTCAGCGAGTCGAACAGGAATTAACGAGATTGTTTCCTGAATTGCGGGCAATTCGGTTTGACAGCGATACGACTAGAAATAAGGGGGACCACCGCAGATTGTTAACGCAATTTGCCAATGGGGAAGCTGACATTTTGTTGGGTACGCAAATGCTGACGAAAGGGTTAGATTTAGCTGGAGTAACCTTGGTGGGAGTTGTGTCTGCTGATGGGTTGCTAAACTTATCGGATTATCGGGCCAGCGAACGAGCTTTTCAAACATTAACTCAAGTCGCGGGCCGTGCGGGCAGAGGCGACGATCCGGGGCGGGTAATTATTCAAACTTATACTCCCGAACACCGGGTAATTCAAGCAGTTAGGCGGCACGAATATGCAGATTTTGTGGAAACCGAATTAGCAGAAAGAGCGGCGCTGAATTATCCACCTTCGGGGCGGCTGATTTTGTTGCGGTTGAGCAGTGTAGATGCGGCAGAAGTGGCGGTGACGGCGGTACAGTTGGCCTCTGTTTGTCAGGAGTATATTGAGCGATTGTCTGTACCGGGGTGTGAGTTGTTGGGGCCTGCACCTGCGGCGATTATGAGGGTGGCAAATCGCTATCGGTGGCAGATTTTGCTGAAGTTGCCTTTGGATGAGTCGGTGGATTTGTCGGATTTGATCGGATTGCGCGATCGCACGCCGCGTTCTGTTAGTTTAACTATTGATGTCGATCCGTTGAATTTTGGTTGATTGGTGGTGGAGAAATGCGATCGGGCACAGGAGAGGGCGGGCACGGGGGCACCGCCCCTACGATTATTTTGGGGTAGGGAAACGGCACTGCCGTGTCCTTGATCCTGTCAACCGTAGGGAAACGGCACTGCCGTGTCCTCGATGCTGTCAACCGTAGGGAAACCGCACTGCCGTGTCCTCGATGCTGTCAACAAGGGCGTTAAACCCTCAGTCCGGCAGGGGTTTCAACCCCTGCCTCAAAGCGAAAGTCCTCTTAAGAGGACTGAGAAAAAGACTTGTAAACTGATTAGTCCTCTTCAGAGGACTTTCGCTATTAGACAGGGAATTCATTCCCTGGCGGACTGCCGGGTAGGCGGGAGGACTGGCGGACAAAAAGCTTAAGTTGACGCGACGAAAGGCACGGCGCCGTGTCCGTACTGTAAATCCTACCAACTAAGGCAAATCAGTGCTCCCCATCAGATAAAGGTCGCACTCCCGGGCCACGCCGCGCCCTTCATTAATCGCCCAAACAACCAAACTTTGTCCCCGGCGACAGTCACCAGCCGCGAAAACTCCCGGAATGCTGGTTGTATATTTTTCGTGCTCGGCTTTCACATTGCTGCGGGCGTCGCGTTCCAATCCCAGCGCATCCAGCAAGGGCTGTTCCGGGCCGAGGAAGCCCATCGCTAGCAACACAAGCTGTGCGGGCAACACTTTTTCCGTGCCCGGGATGTGATTCGGAATAAACTGCCCTTTCTCGTTTTTCGCCCACTCCACCTCAACGGTGTGCACAGCTTTGACATTGCCGTTTTCGTCGCCCTCGAACTTTGTCGCCGTGGTGAGATAGCCGCGGGGGTCGTCGCCGAATTTGGCTGCGGCTTCTTCTTGGCCGTAGTCGAGACGGTAGACTTTCGGCCATTCGGGCCAGGGATTGTTGGCGGCGCGTTCCGAGGGCGGTTTGGGCAGGATTTCTAGCTGTACGAGGCTTTTGCAGCCGTGGCGGATGGAGGTGCCCACGCAGTCGGTGCCGGTGTCGCCACCGCCGATGATCGCGATATCTTTGCCTTCGGCGGAGATGAAGTTATCGTTGGTACTCTTGTCTAAAACTGCTTTGGTGTTCGCAGTCAGGAAGTCCATTGCGAAGTGGATGCCTTTTAATTCGCGGCCGGGGATGCCCAAGTCGCGGGGTTTTGTCGCGCCGGTACAGAGCACAACGGAGTCGTATTCTTTTAGCAGTTGTTCTGCTGGTAAGTCTTTGCCGACTTCGGTGTTGCAGACGAATGTCACCCCTTCGTCTTCGAGGACTTTCAGGCGCCGCATTACGACTTGTTCTTTGTCTAGCTTCATGTTGGGGATGCCATACATTAGCAGGCCGCCTGGTCGATCGGCTCTTTCGTATACAGTTACCCAATGACCGGCTTTATTTAGTTGCGCGGCGGCGGACAAACCGGCGGGCCCGGAACCGATGACGGCGATTTTTTTGCCGGTGCGTTTGGCGGGTGGTTCGGCAGTAACCCAGCCTTCATCCCAGCCTTTATCAATAATTGCGGCTTCGATGTTTTTAATCGTGACTGGGGGGTTGTTGATGCCGAGCACGCAAGCGCCTTCGCAGGGTGCGGGACAGACGCGGCCGGTGAATTCGGGGAAGTTGTTGGTTTTATGGAGTCTGTCTAGGGCTTCTTTCCAGAGTCCGCGATATACGAGGTCGTTCCATTCGGGGATGAGGTTGTTAATGGGGCAGCCGCTTGCCATGCCGCTGATAATTGTGCCCGTGTGGCAAAACGGAATGCCGCAATCCATGCAGCGCGCGCCTTGGGTGCGGAGTTTATCCTCCTCCATCGGCAGGTGAAATTCGTCCCAGTTGTGGACTCTCTCGACTGGTGAGAGTTCGGAGGGCAATTCGCGCAAGAATTCGATAAAGCCTGTTGGTTTTCCCATAGTGGTGTTCTGGTTAGAATTTACTATTCTGTCAGTTTCTCAAAGGTGAAGCTGGCGGGCTTCTGAATTAACTATTGTGATCTAAATTGTGTGCGATCGCAGCTCAGATTGAGCAATTCCTACCTGAAATCTTCAATATCGCCGGGAGTCGGGGAATTGTCGGCAGCCGTAAAATATACCGCGACAGCAAAGAAAGCGGGTTTTTTACGGGGATTAAAGGTTTTAAAGGTTTTGATGCAGTATTTTCGTCAATCAAACCCGGTTTCTGCGTAATTTCAGCATCGCTTACTCTCGGACGATCGCACGTCACCGATAATCCCACATCTGCAAACGCTGACGGTTAACTCTTCGGGCCCGCCAGCGTCGACTTTGAAGCGCAGTCACCATGAGGAGGGCATCGAAATACAATACAAAAAGTTACAGGTGTTGCAAAATATTATTTTAAAGATATACTACTGTAAATCGGTCAGATAAGCGGGGTTAGCTTGGCTAACTCCTGAAATAGGTAAATAAACTCATGAGCATTACAGTTCAGAACGTATCGAAACACTTCGGCTCCTTCCACGCAATTGACAACGTGAATTTGGAAATTAAAAGGGGTTCTTTAGTCGCGCTGTTGGGGCCTTCCGGTTCCGGGAAATCGACTCTGCTGAGGATGATCGCGGGGCTAGAACCGCCGGACAGCGGTCAGATTTACCTGACGGGTGAAAATGCTACTCATCAGTCGGTGCAGGAACGGCATATCGGTTTTGTGTTTCAGCACTACGCTTTATTTAAACACATGAGTATTAGGAAAAATATTGCTTTTGCGATGGAAATTCGCAAAGTTCCTAAAGGCTCGATTAGCAGGCGGGTTGATGAACTTTTGGATTTAGTGCAGTTGACAGGTTTGGGCGATCGCTATCCTTCGCAACTTTCCGGCGGCCAGCGGCAGCGGGTTGCTTTGGCCAGAGCTCTCGCAGTTCAACCAAAAGTGCTGCTGCTAGACGAACCTTTTGGAGCATTAGATGCTAAAGTACGCAAAGAATTGCGATCGTGGCTGCACAACCTTCATAAAGAAGTTAACATCACCACAGTTTTTGTGACTCACGACCAAGAAGAAGCTATGGAAGTAGCCGATGAAATTGTGGTGATGAACAAAGGTAGAGTCGAACAAGTTGGCACTCCGGCTGAAATTTACGACAAACCGGCATCAGCTTTTGTGATGAGTTTTATTGGGCCGGTCAATGTGCTCTCAAATGCTGCGGGTTTGTTCGCCAGTAACGGCACAACGGCTCGCAATAATGGAGCCGCTCATTCGGACGTAGTGTTTTTGCGCCCCCACGACGTGGAAATTAAAACTAAGCCGGAGTCTGGTTTTTCATTAGCAAAAGTCAGTCGCATCATTCATTTAGGGCGGGAAATACAAACCGAGTTAGTGTTAGAATCCGAGCAAGTAGTAACAGCTTACGTGAGTCGCGAGCGCTTCGATTCTCTACAGTTAACGCGAGATCAGCACGTTTACGTCAAGCCCAAACACGCGATGACTTTCCCTGCTTATTCAATTTAAATCAGCGACTGCATCTTACTCAAAATACTATCGGGGCGCTTCTACAAAACACTGCTCCCACATCGTTACCAGGCTTGTGCCTGGTAATGCTGTCTCGTGGCTCTAAATCGGAGGCAGAGCCTCCTGAAATTCATTCCCAGGCAGAGCCTGAGAACGAGAAAAACGAGAAAACCCAGGCAGAGGCTGGAAGAACTAAAAAAAAGATAGGTGAAGAATATGACTGCTAACAAATTCAAGAATTTAGCAACTAGCACTTTACTTAGTTATCGCCGTTACCTCCAGGCAGGATTAACACTTTGTGCAGGATTGGGACTGTCTGCGATCGCCTCTTCAGTTGCGTACAATTGGGAATACAAATCCATGCAAGCCGAACTGCAAGACCGGCTGGACAAAATAGCTACAGACATTCAGAAAGATGTTAGCAGCAATTTAGAAATAATTCGTGCTGCTGGAGCATTTTACAGCGTATTTGACGGCGTTAAAAAACCAGAAATGAAGACATTCGTTGGTTCTGCCCTGTACCGCCATCCGAGCCTGAAGGCGATCGCTTGGCTGCCCAGTGTTTCTGACTCTCCGCAATTCCTGACTGATGAAATAGATTTAGGTTTAGATTTGACTGCCAATCGGCTAGCGTTAGAAAAAGCCGCCAAAAGACAAGAAATTATTGCGACTGACCGCCAAAAATGGTCTTCACAAAATCAACCAAGCGTTTTCGTGTTCCTGCCAATTTTTAGTCAAATTTCTGCTGGCGACACCGCAGAAGGGTCGCAAAAATTACCTGCTAGAAATCCAGAAAATTTGAAAGGTTTTGCTTTGGGAATTTTGCTCGTTGATGCTATTGTCAAGTCAGCTTTACAGGAAACTCAACTCAACTTTGTTAATGTGTATCTTCAAGATGCTATGGCTCCTGAAGCAGAAAGATTTCTTGCTTTTTACGAAGCAAAGACTAAAAGGATCGTCACCGACGAAAACATTAAAAATCAACTTCAAATTGGGGAAAGAGCTTACTGCCCGGATGGCAGCAGTTGCACCCGCATTCTCAATATTGAAAATCGCAGGTGGTTGCTGCAACTGCGGCTAACGCCAGAGTACATTACTCCTCTAAGATTTTGGCGTTCTTTGACTGTTTTAATTTTTGGGACAATCTTAACTTTGGCGGCGACACTTTATCTAATGAGCTTGTGGAATTATACCGCTTTAATTGAAAAAATAGCAGCAGAACGCACGGCTAAATCTCAAAGGCTAGAACAAACTTTGCAAGAGTTGCAGCAAACTCAAAGTCAATTGATTCAGCAGGAAAAAATGTCTAGTTTGGGTTTATTAGTCGCTGGTGTCGCCCACGAAGTGAACAATCCTATTAGTTTTATTTACGGCAATATTCACCACGCCAGCGCATATACTAGCGATTTGTTGGAGTTGGTTAAACTCTACCAAAAACACTATTTATGCCCTCCTGGGGAAATTTTAGAGTATTTAGAAAAGGTTGACTTTGACTTTCTCAGGAAAGATTTGCCGCAACTGCTGTCTTCGATGAAAATAGGAGCAGATCGCATTGTTCAAATAGTCCAATCTTTGCGGAATTTCTCTCGCTTAGATGAAAGCGAAATGAAACCTGTCAACATCCATGAAGGCATTGACAGCACTCTGCTAATTCTGCAAAGTCGCCTGAAAGCTACAGGCGATCGCCCGCCGATCGAGATTGTTAAAAACTACGGCAATTTACCTTTAGTAGAGTGCTATGCCGGACAATTAAATCAGGTGTTTATGAATATTCTGGCTAATGCGATCGACGCCCTTGAGAGTTACAACCTCGATCGCGGGCCCAAAACAGCGAAAGCCAATCCGATCGCGATCGCCATAACCACAGAATATTCAATCCCTGACAAAATAATTGTGCGGATATCTGACAACGGCCCCGGTATGGCAGAAAATGTCAAAAAACGGCTGTTCGACCCCTTCTTTACGACGAAACCAGTCGGAAAAGGGACAGGATTGGGACTGTCCATCAGCTATAAAATTGTCGTAGAAAAGCACAAAGGTACGCTGCGCTGCGATTCTACACCGGGATTGGGGACGGAATTCTCGATCGAGATTCCGCTGCGGCAAGAAGTCAGACAAGCTGTACCGTTTGTTTCGCGGAAAATATCCGAGGCAGCTTAGAAAGGGCTGGGGAAGGAAAATTTTTTTCTCATTAACTACTGTAATTCGGTCGGGTTATAGTATTATATGTAAGAATGCCACAATCAATACTGCTTTATGCAGCTTAAACCCTCGGCACTGCCGATACTGTATAACCCAAACACGGCGAGAGTAAATATGTTCAGTGACTTGCAAATTATTTACGAACGCGACCCTGCGGCCCGCAACTGGCTGGAAGTATTATTTTGCTATCCCGGACTGCAAGCACTTTTTTTGCACCGGATAGCACACTGGCTTTATTTCGCTGGCTTGCCGTTTGTACCGCGCTTGATTTCGCAACTGAGTCGGTTTTTAACAGGTATTGAGATCCACCCAGGAGCGAAAATTGGTAGGGGCGTGTTTATCGACCACGGCATGGGGGTGGTAATTGGCGAAACTGCGATCGTTGGAGATTATGCTGTAATTTATCAAGGAGCGACAATTGGCGGCACGGGTAAAGAAATAGGAAAACGGCATCCAACGCTGGGAGAAAATGTAGTTGTGGGAGCGGGTGCTAAAGTTTTAGGCAATATTCAAATTGGCAATAATGCTCGGATTGGTGCGGGTTCGGTAGTGCTGCGGGATGTCCCTAGCGATTGCACTGTTGTGGGAATACCCGGTCGCATTATCTCTCGGAAAAAGCAGGTGGAAGATCCTCTAAATTCTCAAGGCTTACCGGATTTGGAAGCTCAAGCGATTCGAGCTTTGTTCGATAGAATTAAGGATTTAGAAGAGCAGGTGGATTTTTTAAAATCTCAATTATCTCCGCTCAAAACAACTCAATCAGAGCAAGCAGAGGTCGAAAAACATGAATTATTCCTGTCTTCTGATTTATTCATTACACAGTTCTTAGACGGTGCAGGAATCTAGTAAAGCTTTAATTTATATAGATTTTGGCCAGCCACACTATCCTGCTGTCATTGGACAAACTAACTTTTATTCTTTCAGTAACTGACTATGACTATTGCTTCTCTTTCCACTAAAACTTTTGATGAAACGAGCAGACATATATTTTCTCGTCGCTCGCACTTGCCCAACAGAAGCAATGCTCTGTGGCGAATTGAAACTGGAGTAGTACGAACTGTAACGTGGCTTGAAGATGGCACAATTATCACCTTGGGATTGTGGGGGCCTGGCGATACGATCGGCAAACCGATATCAAAATGCGATCCTTTTCAAATTGAATGCCTCACTAAAGTCGAAGCAATTTTACTATCGGGCGATCGCTGGCTAAATAGAGATATTTTGCTCAATCACATTCAGCAGGCTGAAGACTTTATGGTAATGCGAGGTTACAAAAGAGTTGATTTTATGCTCTATCAACTATTAACTTGGTTGGCTAAGAGGTTTGGTTCTGAGGTAGAGCGAGGACATCTAATCGATATGATTTTAACGCACCAGGACATTGCAGAAATTATCGGTACAAGTCGCGTAACTGTCACTCGCACCCTTGGTCATTTTGAGCAGCAAGGCTTGATCGATCGTCTGCCGCTCCACCGGATTATTCTACAACCTTCCGAGGTTTGGCACTACGAAATATAAAAGGTTATTAACTGTTAATTGTTTACTAGCGCCGATGTAGGTGATAGGAAGGCGGTCGAAATAATTTTTTCGGTGACAATGCGATATTCCCGCAAATTCACAGTTTTCTAGACAACAAATAATTTGTATTGAAGGTGCGTTAATTAAATTTTCTCCTCGACTCGTCAATAAGTTCAAAAGCAAGGGCGACATCGCACTTGCTTTTTTATTTGTGTTGATTTCTTTCTTCTCACTGCCAACAGATGCGATATCTCGCACCTGTTGACTGCCCTTAAGTAGGTGAGTCTGAACTCATATGTTGCACCATTCTCAATTAGCCTTTTATGAACAGGCAAGATGCCTGTTCCACAAAAGATAAATTTTCTTGTGGAACAGGCATCTTGCCTGTTGCTGACAATGGTGCAAGATATCAGTATGAATAAACTTAACGATGACACAGCATATATCCGCCTACCTACTTAGCAGTTACTTTAAGGCGGGGGTATTGCCTCTAAAATACTCGCTTCCTGCAACATTTGAGACTTTCGGGCTCTACCCGCTTCTGGGTATTCCCAAGACGGTGCAAAGGGTGGAACCAAGAAGGAGCAAGCTTTCCACCCACCCTGTACCCCCACGCCGAGCATCAGGCAGTTTCCGCCCCTGTGCCCGTGCTGCTCGTAAAACCGACAGTGCCGACAGCTTAAACCTACATTTACGTTGCTCACGGGATTCCTCCAACCGTTTTTGTAATAAAAATATACTAACCCCTGTACGCCTACCGGAATTGTGTACTATTATATAATGTACAATTTAAACTCGATCGCCAGTGGGGAATGTGGAACTATCTTCTAGAGTAGAATACGCCCTGTTAGCGCTCTTGGAACTGGCGAGCCACCATCCGAAGGATTCGCCCCTAACAGTAAACGAAATTACTGCTTCTCAAGAGATACCGGAACGCTATTTAGACCAAATACTTGCCGTGCTGCGGCGTGCAAGTATTGTCCAGAGTCTGCGGGGCGCTAAAGGCGGTTATTTGCTAGCGAAAGAGCCTTGGCAGATTACTTTGCTAGAGGTGTTTTCGACTCTCGAAGGTGACGGCAGCGGCAACACCCAAAAAGTTTCGGAATCTGCAACAATAGAAAAAACTGCGGTGCTAGAAATCTGGCAGGAAGCTCAACAGGCATCTTTGGCGGTTTTGGGCAAATACACATTACAAGATTTGTGCGAACAGCGGGATCTTCGCAAACAAGCACATCCCATGTACTACATTTAAATGGAGAGAAATTAAGCCATGAGAATTGCTAAGGATGTTACAGGAATAATTGGCAGAACTCCTTTAGTTCAGCTCAATAAAATTCCCCAAGCCGAAGGAGTAGTTGCTCAAATTGTGGCCAAATTGGAAGGGATGAATCCGGCTGCTTCGGTGAAAGATCGGATTGCAGCCAGCATGATTCAGGCTGCAGAAGAGGCGGGGTTAATTCAACCCGGGAAAACTATTTTAGTTGAACCGACTTCAGGCAATACTGGAATTGCTTTGGCAATGATCGCGGCGGCGAAAGGCTACCGTCTGATTTTAACTATGCCGGATACGATGAGTACGGAACGCCGATCGATGCTGAAAGCTTACGGAGCTCAGTTGGAATTAACTCCGGGACATGAAGGGATGTTAAGCGCGATCGCCCGTGCGGAAGAAATTGTAGAAGAAACCCCCGACGCTTTCATGCTGCAACAGTTTCGCAACCCCGCTAATCCGAAAATTCACCGGGAAACCACGGCCGAGGAAATTTGGGAAGATACAGAAGGTAAAGTAGATTTTTTAGTTGCGGGAGTTGGCACCGGCGGTACGATTACTGGAGTTGCTGAGGTAATTAAACAGCGGAAATCGAGTTTTAGGACGATCGCAGTTGAACCAGCCACCAGCCCCGTGCTTTCTGGAGGTAAATCTGGTGCTCACAAAATTCAAGGGATTGGTGCAGGATTCATCCCGGAAGTGTTGAAACCCGAGTTAATTGATGAGGTGATCGCAGTTAGCGACGAAGATGCGATCGCCTACAGTCGCCGACTAGCCAGAGAAGAAGGATTGTTGTCAGGAATTTCTGCAGGCGCCGCTTTGTGTGCCGCAATTCAAGTCGGCAAGCGTCCGGAAAATGCTGGAAAATTGATAGTTTTTGTCCAGCCTTCTTATGGCGAACGGTACCTCAGTACAGTCTTGTTCAAAGATTTAGAATTGCCGACTGTCAGGGAACTCGAAGCATTAGTCAGCAATTATTAAATAGTAGTAGGGGCGAGCGTCATTACAGCGACATTGCTATCAGCTTAACCCGAAAGACCGCCAGGGAATTAATTCCCTGGCTCAAAGCGAAAGTCCTCTGAAGAGGACTAATGAGTTAATAGTCCTCTTCAGAGGACTTCAGCTTTGAGGCAGGGGTTTAAACCCCTGCCGGACTGCACCGAAAGCGCATATTTGTTGACAGCAATACTCCTGACCTTACCCTACTTTTCAGACTTGATACAACTTCCAACTCGCCATCGCCAACATTCCGTAAATAACAAACTTTAGCGGGCGTTGAGGCATAATTTGGCAGAATTTAGCACCTACCAAAACTCCCGGCACCGAACCCAACCAAATTGGCAAAACTAAACTCCAGTCTACCGTTCCGAGGCTGAGGTGTCCCAGAGATGTAAACATCAACAAAATTGCCGCCTGCGAAATATCTGTACCCACCAATTTAGAAGTATCCAGGCGGAAAAAAGCAATCAGCAACAGTGCAAACATCGCACCGGAAGACACGCTAGTGATTCCCACTATGCAGCCTAAAATTGCTGCTGCACCCACAGTACAAATACGGCCATAATTAGTATTTAAGTCCCATTTAGCGGGCGAAGGCAATTTAAAACTAGGGAAAAATGTTTTGACCACTAATTTGGTCAGCGATAAAGCGACAATTAGTGCAATCCCTACTCCGAGACAGCGCAGCAATATGCTGTCTAAGTCCTGAGTTCCGCTGGATTTGATGCAGTGTAAAATCCACACGCCAGTAAGCGAACCGGGCACGCTGCCCAAAGCCAGCCACTTAACTATTTGCAAGTCGAGGGTCTTTTGCTGCCAGTGTTTGAAGCCGCCAACAACTTTCATCAGTGTGGCAGCTACGACATCCGAACTAATAGCAATTGAGGCCGGAACCTGGAAGACAAAAATTAACATTGGGGTGATTAGCGACGCTCCGCCAACTCCGGTCAAACCAACGATAATGCCCACAAAAAAGCTGAGAAACGATAGTAATAAGTAGTTCACTGTTATGCCCAAAAACTGTGTATTTAAGCGCTGCCAACCAACAAATAGATAACTTGGGCGGCTACAACAACACAGCTACACAGGCTAAATATCACTTGCATTTCAATACTTTTTACCAAAATTTTGTCTCTTCAAGGCTTTAGAGTTGCCGCGTTCTCAGCAACAATATTCTTGGTAAAAGTAAGTAAATGCAAATAAACCAGACTACAGAAATTGTAGTGTAAAAGCTCCCTGATTTTCTTAAATGTACCTGTGTAACCGATCAAAAACCCTGGATTGATTTATGGGGTTTGTATTTTGTCTTCTACCTTGAAGTGACGATCGTCATAGGTAAAGTAGAGCTGAGGTTAACCGACTCCTTGCCGGCAAAGAAATCGGGAGTATCGAGAACATTAAAATGAATCAATGCCACAATGACAAGAGTGAAGGCGGTTGATGATACTAAACCCGTCAATAACTCTTTCTTGAAGTTTTTTTCCTTGGGTTTGTCTGTAAAAAAATCTAAAGTTCCTAGCTGCATCAACAGAATTCCCGCAATATTGGAAAGCCAGTAGCCGACAATTGTGCAAGGAAACAGTAAATCTTGGGAAAGCAAGCTACAGATATACCCAAAGGCATAGGCAATTGGCAGATTGAAAAATATGTCGTTCCACCAACACAGCGGTGATAGCAAATATCCAATTGCCAGAAGCAACCCGCCTCGGATCTTTTTAAACCAGACTTCGTTAAAGCCCTTAGCTTCTGGCAACTGTTGGGTCAGTTGTCCTGCAAGCTGGTACTCTTCAATGACTTTTTTAGCGTTTTCCACGTTAATAGCTCATTACTCGATCGACTTACCGTAGTTTAACAGCCCAAATGAGTTATGTCTAGTAAGTCAATCTAGTTACCGTATTTTGTGGGTTTTCGGCTAAATATACTTTGTTTCCAGTACAAAAATATCTATCCGGGAGAGGTTGTTGAGAATGCTGGCTAGTGTTAGTTTAGGCGCCGATCGAGAAATTGAAAGTTTCAGGCAAATGCTTGACAGTTTGCCAAAGATATGCATTGTCTATGCCCCAGTAAAATTGCAGGTAAACCAGCAAAAGCCCGATCGCGACAGTCACGCCCAGCAATTTAGCTAGCCAGACGGGAAACCCCACACTATACCGATCGAAGGTTAGTGTGGGATGAAAGGCGCGTGAGACTCCTGATTCCACCTGTTTATGACCTCAAAAGTATAGTTTTGAGGAATGAACAGGTGGATGACGACATCAAAGCACAACAAGTATATTTATTCAATAGGTCAATCTTGTTGTTCGATATAATTTTTTAATTGCTTGACACGGAATAGCATTTTTGGGTAGGTTTATACTAAATAAATGCGTAAAGGTCGTAGCGCGATGAAGACAACATACCAGTATCAATTTTATCCCGACACCAATCAGAAACTATCTCTTAACCACTGGTTGAGAATTTGCCGTTATTGGTACAACAGGCAGTTAGGTGATCGCTTTGATTGGTGGGAGATGAATCGCACTACTGTGAATGCTTGTCCATTGATAGCCAGTATCTCTGCACCCAGGGAAAAGCCCAACTACTACTCGCAAAAGCAACAATTGCCCGTCATTAAGAAAGACTTGGTAAAAGTTTTTCATAGTGGCGAACTTTTGGATTTTAAACAGGTAGACTCAACTATCCTGCAAGATGTATCTAAGCGAGTAGATAAAGCATTTGAACGGTTTATCGTAGGTGATAGTAAGGGTGGAAAGTCGGGTAGACCCCGATTTAAAACTGAAGCAGATTACCGAACGATGACTTTTTCTACGGCTAACAATGATTGGATTAAATTGGTTCGCAAGAATTGGATTTATATTCGATTGCCGAAATTAGGGGTCATAAAAGTTCGGATGCACCGCTCAATCCCCGATGGATTTACCATCAAGCAAGCTAGTGTAACCAGAAAGGTTGATGGTTGGTTTATTCAATTAATGCTTGAAGACTCTTCTGTTCCCGAGTTCATACCTGACAAAATTAGCCCAAATTGGGATAATTCAATTGGGTTGGATGCAGTGCTGAATGAAGATGTCTATTTGGCAACGTCGTCTGGGGAGAAGTTACCCTCGTTAAAACCGCTTCGTAAAAACCAAGCCAAGTTAGACCGTATCTCAACAAAACGAAATAAACGGAAACGAGGTTCTAAGTCGAGACGTAAATTAGCTAAAAAAGAAGCAAAACAACACCAAAAAATAGCTCGTTTTCGTCAAGATTTTCACTATAAGACTGCTCAAAAATTAGTAAGGTCGGGAGCTAAATTCTTTTTTCATGAAGACTTAAACTTGAAGGGCTTAACTAAACGAAACAAAGTCAAGCAAGATGATAATGGCACTTACCTTCCAAACGGCCAGTCAGCTAAATCGGGACTAAATAAATCTTGGTTAGACGCTGCGTTTGGTCATTTTTTTAAGACGCTGGACTACATAGCCGAAAAAGCTGGAGCAGTCGTCATTCCACAAAAACCTGCTTATACCTCAATGGTTCTCAGTTATCGGAATGAAATTATTTTCACCGATTGCGGTATTCGAGACTATTGGGATGAGCAAAATTCTTTGATGGTCGATCGTGATATTAATGCTGCGATTAATTTGAAAAGACTGGGGTTGGACATTTTCCCCAGTATAAAATGCCGTAGTGGGAATCTTTCTGTAGTAGGAACTATGGATGATAGTACCGCGAAGGAAATTTTGTATACCCTTCATCGGGCTGCAAAGAAGCCTACACCATACTTTACTCAGTTGGTGTAGGAGTATGTCACGGACTATTTTCGCGACAGTCTCCAGCACTACGAATGCTGCCCAGATAGCAGCACCTAAGATGATAATGGAAGCGATCGTGGCAACTGTATCGCTGTTCATAGTTAACTCCTGTTGACAATCAATCGGGTATTACAAAACTACTTGGGCTGACGGCGGCTGCAAAGATAAAATAAATTACTCCAATCCCCAATAAGCCGACAGCCGAACTGAAGACGAATATCAACCAATCTGACGGTTCGTAGGTATCCTCGTCAATTTGGCGGCGAACGGTGAAGTAGTGCAAAGTTGAGATGAAGACTGTCCCCAAACCTATGAGAGAGAAGATTAAACCCAACTTCCACCCCATCCCCAGGCGGTACTGTACGGGCATTTGCACGACGCGAAGTCGGACGATGACGACGCCAAAACCCATGAGGGCGACCGCAGCCCGCATCCATGCTAAGAAGGTGCGCTCATTTGCCGATCGATCGATCGCCCGCGACAGATTTTGCTGCGTTCGTTTCTCATCATCTACTTGCATCGGTTTGAACGATAATTGCACGCGATCGAACTCTTTAAGATTGATATAAAACCTGCGCCCTTATTCTGGTGCCATCAAACCTTCTAAGCTAGAAGGAACGGTGAACATATAATAAATTACCCCAGCCCCTAGGATGGCGATCGCGAGGCTGAAAAGAATTACCCAGCGATCGGTAGGTTCATAAGTATCGTAATCGATATCCTCGCGGACGCCGAAGTAGTGCTTAGTTGATAATAGCACCGTCAGTAAACCCACTATTGAAAAAAGCAAACCTAACTTCCAACCATTGCCGGGAGTTGGCAGCAGAGGGGGATGAAAGGCGCGAAGGCGCACGATAACTACCCCAAAACCCATCAGCGATATTGCTGTCCGCATCCATGCTAAATAAGTGCGCTCGTTTGCCAAGTGATCCCGCACCCGCGACGGATTTGGTCGCTTAATCTTTTCTGTATTTACTTTCGTGGATTTCCAATTTAATAGCATAGATAAACCTTTTAATTTTAACGCCAAATTAAGAAGGGAAACCGATATATTTTCGCTGGGACGATTATCCGCCGGGGATCGATCCCCGGCGGGTTCTGGCGTTGCAACGGGCTTTACACAGGCGATCGCATTACAACTTCACCAAAACTAATCATTTTCCTCAGTAGGTGCGTTGGGAAGTTGCGAATCTATGTAAGCCTGAGTCACATCAGGAACAAACCAATTCGCATCCCCAGGCTGGAAAATTTTAGCAGTAGGAACGTTGAATTCTACAGCCGCCGTATCGGGATTAGCTCTCGCTACAACTTGAGTTCCGTCAACTATCTTAACAGCTAGACCGCCAGTCAATTGTTGTGAAGGTTGATCTGCTGACCTTAAATCGGTTGCATTGACATCGCTGGGCAGATAAATGCCATCGCAATCCCATTTATGTTCAGTTGTTTGGCCGTCAGCTAGAAAATAAAGGGCATTCTCGTAAGAAGACTCCGCTGCTTTTTTGCGTTTGGGGCCGTAGACAGCCAGGGTTTTTCCAGTTTCGTTGCGGCACTGACCCCAAGGTTTTCCCGTTTCTAAAGTGTATTTTTGAAACTCCAATTGAGCGATTTTTTTCCTGAGTTCCTCAGGGGTATAATTCTGGGCGGTATCGGGTGAGTCTTTCGCTGCCTTGAGAGTGTTCAGAGCTTCACTCACCTCTATGTAGTCGGGATTGCTCGCATATCTCGGCGTTTTTGGAGCGTCGGCCCAGGAGGGGGGAACGAATACTAAATTGGCGACCATTACCAAGAGCACTAAAACAAATTTGAAGATTTTCACAATTTTTGTCCTTTTCTAGGTTGTCAGGTTTTTTCCCACTTTCTGTTTGCTTGCTATCTTAGGACTTAGGCAAAAACGAACTCTCTTTAACAGGTTGGCCTGAGAAACCAAATTTTGCAGAATCGAAAATTATGGTTTTTTAGGATTAGACCTATTGTCAAAGTCGAGCGGCGTGGGGTAGTGGCGAAGTGTTCGGGCGATATTTTAAGGATTCCTCCTCAAGTTTTTAGCTGAGTTGGATTCACCACTACAGGATTTAGTGAAATGACAGGTATATTCTTGCCTAAGTCTGGCAACTGGCTAGCTCACAATATGGCTTGATCTTTCGTAAAAATTCGAGGCTAAATTAGTTTGAAGCTGCTTTTAGCTCGGTCAATTAGTTCATTATTAACTTAGCATATTTAGTGATATATGGCAAGTAATTTAGACACCCTTTTAAGAAAACAATTGGTAAGGTAAAAATGATAAGTTAGAACTTATGAAGTTAGGAAAAACTATCTACCTATAGAGGGATGTAAGTAGCGGAACCGGGGCTAATTCTTAGTTAGATTGAAATGCCGGGAGCAGGCGATAAGTGCCGCTTTCAATCAGAATGAATATTCCCAAGCCAATCAAGACAAAAGGGACAACAGCCTTGGTATAGCGAGTCAAAATACGGGCGATCGCCCTTTGGCGAGTTAACAGGTAAGCGGCATAAGACCAAACACCTACCATCACCGAGAAAACCGCCAAAATCACCACCAAGCTCGGCAAATCGCTGCTAGCAAACAGCGGCAAATAAATACCGATGTTGTCACCCCCGTTAGCCACTGTTACCGCAGCCACATTCAAAGTTTGGGGGTTGAAAAGATTTGCTAATTTTGACACAGCAGATGAATTAGATTGACGGTTAAATTCGCCCGATACCGCTTGTACCTCATTTTCCTCATTTTCTCTGTTGACTAAGTGACTGATGCCGATCGCGATCGGAACCAAACCCAGCAAGCCAATCCAAGCTTTCGGCACAATTAAACCGCCAAAAAAACCCGGCAAACTAGCAGCGATGAGTGCTGCAAATCCGAGGTACTTACCCACAAAGATATGCCGGGGGCGGAAAGTATCATTTACCTGGGCGAAGAACAGCATCGAAAGCACCATATCGTCGATATTGGTTGCGGCAAAAGATGTAATCCCGGCAATAATCGCTGCTGCAATCCAATTCATGTGCTGTCCCTGCAATTTTTCTAGACTTCCGTTTCCCTGGCGTTACTTCTGCTCATAGTTATCAAACAGAAAGCACAACCGACTAAAGATATTATACTTAAAGTTGGGCTTGCCAGAGTGCCGCTTTTCACCAGAATCGCCATTCCCAATCCGATTAAAACAAAAGGCACAAGCTGATTGCCGTAGCGAGTCAAAGTATCTGCGATCGCCCGCATCTGAATTAACCGATAAGCAGCGTAGCACCAAACGCCCACCATCCCGAAGAATACAGTCAGAACCACCGCCAAACTTTCTAAAGTATTGCTAGCAAAAAGCGGCACATATATCCCGATATTGTCGCCCCCATTTGCCACCGTCACCGCTGCTACGCTGTAAGTTTGAGGAGACAGAAAACTGCTAAAAAAAGATTTCTCAGATTGCTCTAATTCTGCCTCAGCTTCCGAATCGTCAGTTTCTGGATTCAGCAAGCGGCTAAGCCCGATCGCAATTGGCAGCAAACCCAGCATTCCGATCCAATCTGGGGGAAAGATTAAGCGGCCAAAAAAGCCGGGAAGGCTAACAAAAACCAGTGCAGTAAAGCCCAGAAACTGACCGAAGACGATATGCCGGCGCCGAAATACTGCATTCACCTGCGAGAAAAACAGCAGCAGAATCAGAATGTCGTCTAGATTCGTAGCCGTAAAAGCTGTCATTGCGGTAGAAATTGCTGTTACTAATTCATTCATTTCTGTGTCTCCTCATATTTTTATTTCGTACTTGCTGGGATCGTATCTTCGGAACGGGCAAGATGCCCGTTCCACAAAAATTAAATTTTATTGTGGCTGTTGAGCCTAGTCCGCCCTTGAAAGGCCGATCGACAATCCTGCAATATCTCAGTAAAAACCCCTTTGCTAAAAACTATTCGTTCTGACTGCGAACTGGTAACTGCTAATCACAAACCACCACTGTCGAAGGGGACTGCATTGAATCGAACACCACCGTAAATTGCATTTTCTTACTCGAATTTGGCATGAATTGCGTCAATACCCTGCTCCATCGAAACCACAAGTCCCGGATAGCGCCGCCGCTGCAAGAAAAACCACCCGCAAGTAAGCACCAAGTACATCAAGAACAAGTAAGGAAACGCATGGTAAGGAGCTTCGGGAACTGGGAACATAGTGCTGCCTGGAATGCCCACGCTGCCCGCAATCGGAATCATCATAAATGCGATCGCCGCCACCGAGAACACCACATCCTGCACGCGCAATTTACCAATTTTGTGCAGGTAAACCGGAGCTGCGATCGAAATCAAGATGTATACCGTTAAAAATCCGTAGCTGCAAATTGCCCCCAAATAGCCCATACAATCGAACAGTTTGATGTTAAACATAGACATCACAGCAGGCACCAAAAATGTCATAAATGTACACATCGTTACTGCAACGTGGGGAGTTCTATTAGATGAATGCGCTACGCCTAATGAAGAGTGAAACAAACCGTGGCGCGCCATCATAAAAAACACTCTCGCCGCTGGATTGATGCTGCCGAGCACGCAAGCAAAAAAGCTAAATAAAGCGCCCAAAGCCACTAACTCTCCCAGCCAGCCCATGCCCACTTGTTGCGATAGAAAAGTCAGAGGTTCTTCACTATTAGTAATAGAAACTCCAGTACCGCTAAAACCCAAAACCTCAATATAGGTCATCAGAACGAAGAATAAGCCTGCCATGACAGCACTGCCCATGACAGCTCTGGGGATATTTTTTAATGGTTTTTTCGCTTCGTCGCCCAGAGATGTAGCACTTTCAAAACCAGAGAAACCAAACATTACTAATACAAGTCCCGTCGCTATGTTGCCGGGAGTTACGCCTTCCAAAGTCAGTTGCGACATATCTAAGGCAAAACCTTTGTGCGCCCAGATGATAATTCCTAAAAGTGCGATCGCCGCCACTGATGCTCCCTCCAGCCACAGCATCGCCATAGCTGAGAGTTGGATATCTTTATAACCTGCATACCAAGCAACGCCGGCCCCGATCGCTAACAGCGTAATCGGTGACGGATGGATGCCTAAATGACCGATGAAAGTACCCGTAAAGTTGGCAAAACCACACAAAACGGCCATCGCAGTAAATAGATAAGCGAGTACCAAACTCCAGCCGCAAATTACGCCGGCAGTCGGGCCAAGTCCTTTAACAATGTAAGAATAAAGAGAACCTGCAGAAGCCGATCGACTTGCAAATTGGTTGATATTGATGCTGACAAATACTAGGCCCATCAAGCCGATGGCAAAACTCAGCCAAGCACCGTTTCCTGAAAGAGCGACGATTAAACCTATATTAGATGCGGGTATAGTTGTAGGTGCAATGACGGCAAAGGATTGAGCTAAAACCTCCCCGAATGAGAGGCAGTCCGGCTTTAAGCCGTGTGCACTCTGATTTTTTGGCGTTTTCTTAGTCATTTATCTTCTCTCTTTTTGTCGATCGACTTTTGGCGATCGGCTTAAACTTATCGATCTTGCTTCAGCATCGGGCCCTGCATTAGAAGCTTAACTATCACCTTAAGGCTCTTCAGGGGTAGAATCAAATGTTGTTTTTTATCGAATTAATAAATACAAGTGATGCAGTGCCGCCCCGAAAATAACTGTTGGAATACGAGATCTATCTGTCCCCAAAAGCTCAAACCCTTGACGTTAAAAGGAAACTTCAAATAGCGGCTGGCAACCGTGCTTTTTTGGTAATTCCAACCTCTACAATAGAGTCGATCGAAAAGTTCAGGTCAAAGCTGAGCCGCCAAAGATTTTAATCTCAAAAAATAACTGTATTTAGTAAAAGGGTACTCAGCATGGCCGGAATGACACTTGACCAACTGCGAGTTTTTCTAGCTGTCGCGGAACACCTGCACTTCAGCCGCGCGGCGGAGGAACTTTACATCACCCAACCCGCTGTTAGTGCGACAATCCAAAGCTTAGAGGCGCAATACGGAGTAAAACTATTTCACCGCATCGGCCGCCGCATCGAAATCACAGATGCTGGGAAGTTGCTGCAAGTTGAAACTCAGAAAATTCTCGACCAAGTTGCTTTGACTGAAAGAGGTTTGCGGGAGTTGAACGACTTGCAGCGAGGCGATTTAAACTTGGGTTGCAGTCTGACCATTGGCAATTATTGGTTGCCTGATAAACTTAGCAAGTTCAAACAGCAATATCCCGGTATTTGCGTGAATTGTACTCTTGCAAATGCCGAAGAAATTTGTGCGGGGACGGCGACGGGAACATTTGATTTGGGTTTAGTGACGGGAGACATCAAAGCTTCGCTTAAGAGCACTCTGGAAGAAGAAGTTGTAGGCAGCGAACGCTTGCTGATTGTAGTTGGCAAATCTCACCCTTGGTTTGAACGTGCAGATGTGAGTTTAGCGGAAATTGCGAAAACGGATTGGGTGATGCGAGAAGCTGGTTCTGGAGTTCAGCAAATGTTGGAACAAGCTTTGCAAAGTTGGGGCATCAATCCCCAGGAATTGAATGTAACTTTAGTGTTGAACAGCAGTGAAATGGTAAAAGCGGTGGTGGAAAGCGGCACAGGTGCAGCGGCTATTCCTGAATTGATGGTAAAAAAAGAATTGCAGCTATCTACACTGCGATCGATTAAAATTATAGATAGCCAACCAAGTTCTAATGTAGCTCTGGAAATAATTAAACCTGTTTTAAAACTGAAGCACCGACAGCGTTTTCAAACTGGAATTACTAAAGCTTTTGAACAGATATTAACTCAAGGTGCTGCTAATTAATAATTCAGACTTACCCACCAATACTCAAGAAACCGGGTTTTTTACCGACATAAAAAGCTAAACACCGTCTATTTTCGTAAAAACACCCGGTTTCTGGCCCCCCGTGCTTCCAGAATTATAATTATCTCTCAACCAATTGCCTCAAGTCCAATAAATTTTTACCCCCATCACCAACAATCAGCGGCAATTTCCCATCCCATTTTTCTATAGCCTGCCTTTCCAAAAGTTCAGGAGTCAAATTGTCCCGCAGCAACCTTTGCACTTCGGCTTCTCCCTTAGCTAAATTCACCTTAGCCTCGGCTTGTTTTACTGCCTTCAGCGCTAAAAACTCCCCTCTTTTTGCCTCCTGTTCGGCAATTTGTTTCGCCTCCACCGCCTCGCTAAATCGCTCAGAAAAGTGAACGTGTACTAAAGAGATATCGTCAACGGCAATGTAATATGTAACCAGCCTCAAGGTCAAATAATCATCAACTGCGGCTTTAACTTCTCCGCGTTTAGTAATAATTTCTTCAGCAGTGTATTTTGCCATAACTGCTTTTAATACTTCTTGAACTGCCGGCTCGATAATGCGAGCGACTACTTCTTTTTCGTCACCTATTTGTTGAAAAATAGCATTGGCTTTTTCTGGGATAATGTGCCAGTTGAGCGCTACATCCGTGAAAACATCTTGCAAATCTTTTGAGGAAGCTTCAGCGGAACTTTCCTGTTTTTGCACCCGGACGCTCAACTTTTTTACAGTATAAACTGTGGGTAATATTACGTGAATTCCTTCTCCTAGTACCTGTTCTTGCACTTTCCCAAACTGCATCAGCACTCCCCGTTCTCCAGCGTTAACTATGATAAAAAATTTGGACAATATAGCTAAAAAAACTATCACTAGAGCTAGTTGAACAGCTATGTAAAAATCCTTATTTTTTTTAGTGTTTGATTTGAGTGAGTCAATATTACTGCTGGATTCTAAAACCATATTCCACCCCAAACGAATTTAATTATAAGACCAATATTGACTTAACCGCTCTTCTATTTGCCTTCGAGCAACAACTGTTCAAAATCCGCTGCTGTCAAAGGAGGACTGAACAAATATCCTTGCATCATATCGCACTTATAGCGCCAGAGAAAATCTTTTTCTGCTTCCGTCTCAACTCCTTCGGCAATTACCTCAAGACAGAGACTGTGGGCCATTTCAATAATAGCTTTTACAATCGCTGCATTTGTGCAACCGTCGGTGATCTTGCTGATAAAACAGCGGTCTATTTTTAAAGTATCGAATGGGTATTGCGTCAGATAGCTTAAAGAAGAATAACCAGTTCCGAAATCGTCAAGAGATATACAAACTCCCAAATTTTTCAAGTGTTGCAAAGTCGCGATCGCACTTTCGGCATCCTCCACCATCAAACTTTCTGTCAGCTCTAATTCCAAACTGTTCGCTTCCAAACCAGTTTCTGCTAAAATTTGGGCAACTCTGCTGCTGAGATCCGGTTGGCGAAATTGGCGCGCCGACAGATTTACCGCTATTCGGAGCGGAAAACCAGCATTTTGCCAAACTTGCATTTGTCTGCAAGCTGTCTGCAACACCCACTCGCCTAACGGTACAATGAAGCCAGTTTCTTCGGCCGCCGGAATAAATTCTGCGGGCGAAATCAGCCCTTTTTCTGGATGCAGCCAGCGCACTAAAGCTTCTGCACTTATAATTTTACCTGTCTGGACATTGACTTGCGGCTGATAGTAAACTTGGAATTCTTCTCGTTCCAGTGCATTGCACAAACGGGTTTTTATCGGCTCTAATTTGTCGGCAGTATTTTGGATAAATTCGCTGCCTTGCCCTCGCAAAGTATTGTACTGTTCGGCGACAGCTTCTTGTTTTTTCAAGCGGCTCGATATCGCGCCCACAAGTTCAGCTTTACTAAAGGGTTTAGTCAGGTAATCATCTGCTCCCAATTCCATACCTTGCCGCATTTCAGAGCGATCGGCTTTACCGGTGAGAAAAACAAAAGGTACTGTAGCAGTAACAGGATTAGATCGCAAGGCCACCAGCACCCCATACCCGTCAAGTTCTGGCATCATCACATCGCAAATAATCACGTCGGGAACATTTGACACCGCCGCATATAAACCTTGTGCTCCATTTTCTGCACCCGTCACGTCGAAACCTTCAGCTTTGAGGAGTTTGAGAATATTCTCGCGAATTAGTTGCTCGTCCTCAATCACTAGAATTTTTTTCATACGTCATTCCCTGAAAGCGGTATAATTGATAGGCGTTACTGAACGCCATAAGCGTCCCAATAACTGAGAACGCACAGCTCGATCGGCCCAACAGCGGAATATTTTCCGACACAAATAGCAAACACCTGAAAAACGCTAATTTTTCAAGCACAACTAGATTAATGTTTCTCTGCTTACTCAGTGCCGTCCGTATTATTACGAGGTTAATTAATAATCTCTCAACTAATTCTAGGCGATCGACAGTTAGCAGCGCCTTAAATAACTGCTAAACTAATTGTGCCGCCTGAACGATTGTCTGCAAACAATCTCAGCCTATTTATACCAGTTGTCAAAAATAATGCAACTGCAAGCAACTTCCAAACCCTTGCGGAGTCAGTCTTTCCCCATTATTCAATGTAAAATCTAAACTTTTAAATCTCAAATGGTATTACCTACTGGATTTCCTGAACCCGCACAGATTGGAGTCATAGAAGTTAAGCAATATCCTCACTACCGCGCTGTCACCTACACCCACGCGGGCGATTTGCGACAAGCAACTGGCATCGCCTTCAATCCCTTATTTCAACACATCAGCAACAACCAAATTGCGATGACAACGCCAGTAGAAGCGCGCTACACCGAAACTTCCGGGCAAATCGATGCGGTTCCCGAAGCAAAAGTTTCGTTCCTCTATCCCGCACCAAATATCGCCCCCAGCAGCGTTAACTCCGCTGTAGAAGTCACAGATACTTCGCCGATGACGGTTGTCAGCATCGGCGTGCGCGGGGCCTACACTTGGGAAAGCTACGAAAATAACCTCCAGAAACTCAAAGATTGGCTTCAAGAACATCCCGAATACGAAATAGTCGGGCCGCCGCGCCGCTTTTTTTACAATTCCCCGATGACGCCGGAAGCAACTAAAATCAGCGAGGTACAAATTCCGATCAAGTGCCGCTGACGTGAACAACTAATTCGCGAATGTGACCCCGCTGGCGGTGTTCCCACAGGTAAATTCCCTGCCAAGTTCCTAACAGCAACCTGCCGCGATCGATCGGGATTTGTTCAGAAGTATGAGTCAGCGCAGTGCGAATGTGGGCTGGCATATCATCTGGACCTTCCGCATCGTGAATGTAGCGATCGCCCTCCGGTACCAGTTTAGCCAAAAAGTTAGCCAAATCCTTAAGTACATCTGGGTCAGCATTTTCTTGAATCACCAAACTAGCAGAAGTATGGCGCAAAAATAAGCTACACAGTCCCGTCTTAATACCTGAAGTCGCCACCGCCTCTTCTATCTTAGGAGTGATTTTGCACAGAGATTTCCCTGTAGTTTGAATCTTGAGTATCTGTTGATAGTGATTCATTCGATTTTAGATTTTAGATTTTAGATTTTGGATGAGACTGATGCAAAACTCTTCAGTCGGCGGAGGTAGACTTTGTTTGTGTAAGATCGATTTCTAATCGCACTTATGAAAAATAGTCTACAACAGCTTGGGCGATCGCCTCCGTACCATTTTTATCTAATTTATCCGACAAACAGGGCGGATGCAGCGGTTGTCGCAAAAACTCCCAATCCCCCTCAAAAAACTCCGCCGCCGTCAAAATTTGATGTTCCGCATAATTTTGAAGCCATTCCAGCAACACCGGAGCTTCTGCAAAACCTTCTCTCATTATAGAAATAACAGGTATTTCCAAGCGCAAAGCTTCCGCAAAAGTGCTGTATCCCGGTTTAGAAACTAAGCGCCCGCAGACAGGCATAATATCAACCGGACGCAGTAAAATCGGGAAAGATTGTGTAAACTCCTGATTTTTAACATAAATCAAATTCGGCAAATCGGGAGCTCCCGCATCAAAAGTAATAAATTGCCAGTCGCTAAATAGCTGTAAATTTTGATAAGGAATTTCCTCTAAACCCAGCCCGCCGAAAGTTAACAATACAGTTTTTTCCAGCGGTGTTTCTATTCCGAATACTTCCCGAACGTGGTCGTTACTGTAGCGAGGATTGCCGCCAGTTAAGCCAACATCTTGAATATTTGGGAAAGCTGCCATCGGTTCGTGTAAAGGAAGACGAAAAAGCCGATCGCACATTCCGAAACATTCAGCAATCCAATCGGCCATTTCTGCAAACTCCCCGCCCCAATCTCGATAGATAAAATCCCACCCGAAATTGCTCATCATCCAGCAAGGAACCCCAGCCGCTGCCGCCATTCGCGTTGCCAAAGGAGGAATGTCTGCCAGCACCAAACCCACCCGATTTTGCTTGATAAAATTAACTTCGCTCGCAATTAGCGAATTTTGCTTTTTCCGAATTTCCCGCAATTTTTCCAGCGTCGCGTCTTTATCCATATTCAAACTGTCAGCTTGCACGACACCCACATCAAAAGCGCGGGGACGGTGGATAAAGTCGCCGCCAATGTAAGAGTCTAGCAGCCAGCGAGGTGCTGTTGTTGTGATAATTAGTAAAATATCTGGATTTAACTCTTGAATTTTGGCAGCTACGCAGCAGACTCGGACAGCGTGGCCGAATCCGTGATTCGTGATGGCAATATATAATGTTGGTCGAGACATTGATAATAGGGAATGGGGAATTGGGCATCGGGCATCGGGCATCGGGCATCGGGCATCGGGAATTGGAGGTAGAGACGGGAAGCCAGCAAGGCCAAGCTTCAAGCGACGCACAACGAACAATGACACAATTAATAAGGAATGACTAATGACTAAGCGGTTGTGTATTTAACTTGTATAGCCATCCTAAATCATTTGTGAATTTCTTACTCCCTCCCCTTGATAAGGGGAGGGTTGGGGTGGGGTCAAAAATTTACGACTGCTGCAAGGATTGCTATATATTCCTGGCGTTGCTCTGAGCAACTGCCCAGAAGAGTTTTATTATTATTATTGACTATAATAAAATTAGTTTTTAATGATGGCCGCCACTCCTCTCTTTATGAATAAATTAAAACTAAAATTTTTCCTCCTAACTTAATTATAATTGTATAGGCATCGAATATGCCCGAACCCATCAATCGGACGCGCCCTCAGACCAAACAGGCAATTGATTAATCTTGTCCAGGGTTATATCTACATACTTTTTACCGTCCGCCGTCAGGTTTTCCCCAAAATATCCATCATCGCCGTCGTGCTTGTGAGGGCCACTCAAAGCTTCTGCATAGCGGCCTTGCAAACGAGCTTGATTGAAAGGAGAAGTCGCGTACCAGTACCAGCGACTCGGAAAAACTATGCCGCCAATATCCTCAATTGAATCGCGAGTGCCGCGAAAGTGGAAAATGCGATCGGCCTCTGCAAAACCATTTTGTCCCGAAAACACGCCCCCAACCGAAACAACCGTAATTTCTGCCTTCAGCCATTCTTTAAGATAGCGAGTAGCACCCAAAGCAACTTGTGCGCCGCCGCTAGTGCCAATTAAAATAACTTTCAAAGGTTGTTGAGAATTAACTGAAATGGGAGATTGAGCATTCATGCGATCGATAATTGCATTAGCCATTCCCTGATTGTATGCAAAGCCGTAGCGATAATCTAGAGAAATTGCAAACCTCCAGAGATTGCGAATTTTGATGAATATATCCCCCGCAATCGGCCCGCTTTTTGCCTGTTCTGCAAACCGCCAAAAAGGAGCTAGCCACCGCTCTCCTCCTAAACTTTTGTTAGACGCTGAATAAGGAAAAACATCGCCCACTGCTACGCACTGCGGGTGACTTTTAACTAAACGCTTGAGAAAAAACTCTTCACCAGGGGTTAATTCATCCCCCGAAAAATCGCCAACTCCCGGTAAAAAGATGATATAACAATTGAGTGGCGAAGACTTACGCGCTTCTAGATTGCCCTTCTTAGAGGGCAATATCTCCGGCGAATTTTTCTTGATACCAAAAGTTTCGGCATTTTGATTCAGCCACCATATAACAGTCCCCACCGGCGAAAGAATGCCCCAAATTACCAGGATTACACCGGCGACGATCAACAAATTTAAACTTCCCCCGCGCAGCCATGCAAGTATCCGTAAAATCAATCTTAGCATTTAATAAAATCTGGTAGAATGCCAATTAATTACCTAATTACCTAGAATTAGTTCGGTGATTCTGCTGTATTAGAGCTTATTTTGTAAAAGTTGTCAACTATCTTGAGGAGCAGGAGTTCAACGTGAAGGGAGAAGATTCAATTGCAGGTTTGGGGGCAACGCTTTGGAACGCACTTTCTTTGAACGGCAATTTTTACGAAAAAACTCCCTACACTGGCAGAACTAAGCGAATAGCTTTAACAATTGTAATGTTAGCTGCGCTGTCCCGCGTGTTGGGCAGTGCTATCATCTTGTTAATCAACCGAACTGAGCTATCAGTAATATTTCTAGGACTTTTCATAGAGGGTTTGGCAGTCGCGGGGGGTTATTATTTTTGGACTTTCACTATCTTTAAAATCGGGGAGTGGCTGAAGCCGGGGCACGTAAATTATGGCGAGTTGTTGGTTCCGATCGGCTTTGCTTACGCCCCCCAGGTGCTGAATTTTTTAACGCTAATTCCCTTGCTGGGAGAAGGAATAGAGCGGATATTAGCGGTCTGGAGTTTGCTAGCTGTAATTGTGGCGGTTCGCCAAGGTTTGGATATTCAAACTCGCTGGGCGGTGTTAATTTGTTTTGTGGGCTGGCCATTGATCCAAATTGCGATCGGCTTTGTGGAAGTAATTGAACAGTTGCTTTCACGATGGCTTTAATTCATCAAGACGGCAACAGTATAGTAAACTCGCTGCCCTCTCCAGGTTCCGACTTGCAAATTAACTTTCCTCCATGCTGTTCTACCACAATTTGATAACTGATAGATAATCCCAAACCAGTCCCCTTACCTACCGGTTTAGTAGTAAAAAACGGATCGAATATTTTACCCAGCACCTCCGAATTCATCCCCACACCATTATCAACAATGCGAATCGCTACTTGATTTCCTTCCGCGACTTCAGTGCAAATCTGGATTGTCGGAGTGTGTTTCGAGTCAACTTCACTCCCTCTTTCGCCACAAAAAGCATCAATCGCATTGGTCAATACATTCATAAATACCTGATTAATTTCTCCCGGATAGCAGTTCACTAAAGGCAAATTGCCGTACTCCTTGATCACTTGAATATTAAGTAATTTGTGATCCAAAATCATCAACGTGCTGTCGATACCTTCGTGGATATTAACCCATTTTCTATCTGATTCATCTAGGCGAGAAAAGTTTCGCAGCGACAGCACAATATCGCGAACTCTCGCCGCGCCCACTCTCATTGAATCTATCATTTTAGTGAAATCATTCATTAAAAAATCTAAATCTATTTGCTCTGTTTCATTTACTATTTCTCGCACGGGATTAGGGTAAGTTTTTTGGTATAAACGTAGTAGATGTAGTAAGTTTTCAGCGTATTCATTGGTGTAATATAAATTTCCATAAATAAAGTTAATCGGGTTATTAATTTCGTGAGCAATTCCCCCAACTACTTGCCCTAAACTGGACATTTTTTCACTTTGAATTAGCTGCAATTGAGTGTGGCGCAGTTCTTCCAATGCAGTATGCAAATTCTCAGTTCTTTGGGCCACTCGCGTTTCCAGAATACTATAAAAACGAGCATTTTCTAGAGAAATAGCTGCTTGTGCAGACAGGATTCCCAAAATTTCTAGCCTGTCGCTAGTAAAAGCACCTTTTGTTAAATTATTTTCTAGATAAAAAATTCCCGTAAGGTTGCCTTGATGGATAATTGGCAATACGAGGATAGATAGGGGTTGATTGGTCGCAATATAAGGGTCGAATTGGAATTGCTCGGCTCGGGTAGCATCATCTAAAACCAAGTATTTTTGGGTTCTTTCTACATAGTTAATCAATGAAAGTGGGAGGAGATCGGATTCGGCAATCGGGAGAGATTGTAACACGGTTACATCATTAAACTGACCTGTAAGTCCAGCTTCTATGAATAATTGATTACCTGTATTGGCAAGAAATAATACTTTGTGAGCGCCTGCGTTTTCTTTTACAAGCTGTACGAGTTTCTCTAGCAAGCGGCTGAGAATAATTTCGCTCGAAACAGCTTGTGATGCTTTGACAACTGTTGAAAAATCCAGCACCAAACTATTGTTCATAGTAGTTTTGGCAGTGCTGATAACATTTTTTTTATGTATTACGTCTTGATGGCGCTCAACTAAATAATGATAACGGGATTCTAAGTCTTTAACTTTGGCTGTAGCTCCCCAGCGGATGTAAGCATAATAAGCTTTGGTCAGATAAGCTCGAGCACTTATCTCTTTATCCAAAGATTGATAAAACTCTCCAGCTAATTCATAAGCTAATGCTTCTTCGTGGATGTAACCGTTAGCAGCAGCTCCTTTAATAGCTAAGTCATAATAATCCATGGCGCCAAGTTTATCGTTGATAACTCGCGCTTTTTCTGCTTCGACTAACTCGTATTTATGCTGATAATTCATGGGTGCATGGTATGCCCACTTTTTCATAAGTTGCTGATTAGAGTTAACAATAGCTAGGGATGCTTCTTGATTGTCACTGTGAGGATAGTGAGCGAGGAGTGCCAGCGAATAGTAGAAATTGTGTACCCCAACAGTGATTAAGCCGATCGCCCCATCTGCGTATTCTGCCGCTAATCTACCGCAGGCAACAGCCGGAGCATAATCTTTAAATAAATAAAGCAGCATCAATTTAGCAACATAAGCTGCAAACAGCGACATTCGATTATTTTCTTTCTGCCAACGCGACATCACAGCAGGTTCATCCAACCTGCCGCTAACTAATCGTAATTGCTCTGCTGTTTTGCTTCTTAAACTTGAAGCAATTACTTGCCAGATTTTAGCATAACCTATGGCAAATTCGTGCTTATTTTTTATCAAAAATTCCATATAAATGGTTTGTTTTTCTTTTACAAAATCTAGGGGTTCTCCCACCACAAATAAATTAGCAATATAGTGCTTAGAATTATAAATTGCCCATTCTAAGTCACCACTTTCCACACCAAAACTCCTTCCTTCTAGAAAGGAAGCAAGTGTATTCTTAGTAGACTCTTTCCAGATTCTTATATGACCATTAAACATTACAGAAACCTTAGCTTTCTGTTGGGTAGCATTAAATTGTTCTAGCAGCTTTAAAGCGATTAGCCCAGCGTAGTAGCCAGCTTCGATGTCGCCTTCGATGCCACATAGGATCGTTCCATAAAGAGTATAGGGAAAAGTAGCTAATGCTGAATGACCGCGATCAATACAAAGATTGACCATAGTCAAGACGAGGGAGGACACAATTTCTGGTTTGGCAATATAAGCAGGAGGATAGAGGGCTGTCAGGATTTCCATAGCTGCCAGTTGATAAGGATCTGTCATAACTGGCAGGTTTTCTAATTCCTCAATTCGCGGCAATTTTGGCACTGCAATGGTTTGCTGATCTAATAGGTTGACTCCCAGCATTTCCAGCACTTCTAGACCTGTTTCAACCGCTTTTAGCATCTGGCTTTGAGCCTGATAAAAGAGGATCTTTAGCTGATACACTTTCACTATGTCAAGCTGGTTTTTAGCCGATCGCAAAACCACTTCTGCCAAAACTTCTGCTTGCTCAAAGTTGGTGTTTAAATATTCCGCTTCCAGCGTCTCTACATACAGCCGCAGCGTCATGTCATAGTTACGAACCCAGCTATCAGGTGCTAATAAGGAAATTCCCACATTCAAATACTTAACAGCGGGTTCGTAAGCGTTAGCTGCTTTTGCCTTATGCCCAGCCATTAAATTTAATCCTGCTAATTCATCTTTTTCTGATTGCTGGGTGAGACAATCAATTCCTACATTCAACTGGTTAATAATATCAAAAATTCTCTCTTCTACTTTATCGGGTGGCGTATTTTCAAGTAGCAATTTACCGATGCTAAGATGAGTGGCTTTCTTCTCATCATCAGGAATCAGCGAATAGGCAGCTTGCTGGACGCGATCGTGCAAGAATTTATAGCCGACTCGCGAAGAATTGAAATTTAAATTAACGGCTGATTCTCGATCTAAAAATAAAGGAATAAGGTAACTCTCATTCAAGGGAAGTATTAACCCCGCTTGCAAAGCATCCCAGAGTTCCGTAGCAGTGGCTGATGGAGATTTTGCGTTGACAGTAGAGAGAACATCTAGAGTGAAATTGTCCCCAACACAAGCGGCTAATTTCAAAACTTCTCGTGTAATCTCTGGCAGTTTTTGAATGCGACTGGCTACCAGTTCAACTACACTCTTATCTGTAATACCAATAGCTTGAATATCCTCAATGTTCCACTGCCACTGCCCTTTTATTCCGGTAGACAGCAGCCGGGTAAAGTCAAATTTCAAAAGTTGTTCTTGATAAAGAGTGTTGAGCAATTGCGTCACGAAAAAAGGATTACCACCAGTTTTATTCCAAATTAACTCCGCTAAGGGGTGAATTCTTTCTGAGTCATTCAACGTCTCCGAAATTAACTCAGTTACCTGGGCTAAAGAAAGAGGTTGCAGCACCAATTTGTTGATAATAGTCCCCGTTTGTTCAAGGTACTCTACTGTTTGCATTAAAGGATGTGTAGAGCTAACTTCACGATCTCGATAGGCTCCAATTAATAGTAAATATTTGCTGTCTGGGTCAGTTGCCAGCAATTCCATTAATTTCAAGGTCGCTGAATCTGACCACTGCAAGTCATCGAGAAATATGACTAATGGATGCTCTTTTTGTGCGAATACGTGGATAAATTCTTTGAATAGCCTGTTAAAGCGGTTTTGTGCTTCTGTTGGGGCCAGGTCGGGAACTGCAGGCTGTTTGCCAATTACCAATTCTAGTTCGGGAATCACGTCAATAATTACTTGTCCGGCATTGCCTAGTGCGACTAAAAGTTGATGTTGCCAATCTTGTATTTTTTTGCTATTTTCGGCAAGTAATTGCTGGATCAAAGATTGAAAAGCTTGAATTAAAGATGCGTAAGGTATATTCCGCTTGAATTGGTCAAATTTACCTGAAATAAAATAACCCCGCTGTCGGGTGATGGGTTTTTGAATTTCGCTAACTACGGCCGATTTGCCTATACCTGCATAACCAGAAACTAGGATCAGTTCAATTTGGGAAGGAGAAGAAATTTCCTCGCAAGGATTAGCTACACGTTCAAATGCTGCTAATAGTTGACTGACTTGTGTTTCCCGACCGTACAATTTTTGAGGAATCAACAACTGACTCAATATATCTAAGTTTCCCGGCGTAAAATCGACTATCTTGCCGGTAGTTTCTAACTGATTTAAACAAATTTCTAAATCTGCCAGCAATCCGCCCGCACTTTGATATCTCTGCTCGGCATTTTTGGCAATCAGTTTCATCACAATTTGTGAGATGGCTGGTGGAATCTCTGAATTAATTTGATGGGGTACAATTGCTTGAGATGCTATGTGACTGTAAACTATCTCTAACGGGTCGTTACTCATAAATGGTAATTGACCTGTCAGCATTTCATATAAGGTAATACCGAGAGAATAAAAGTCGGTGCGGTAGTCGAGGGTGCGGTTCATTCTCCCGGTTTGTTCGGGAGACATATAAGCAAAAGTACCGACTAGCGAGTTAATATTATTAATTTGGGGATTTTCTTTGGTTAATCGTGAAGCAATCCCGAAATCGGTCAGTTTAATAATTCCTGTTTGGCTGTTGATGATGATATTACTCGGCTTAATATCTTTGTGAATAATTTTTTGAAGGTGTAGATATTCTAAGGTTTTTATGAGTTGGATGCCAAACCTCAAACAGGTGATGACTTCGAGCTTTTTTCTGGACATGAGGCGATCGAGAGATTCGCCCTCAAAGTCTTCTAAAAGCAAGCCGAGACGGTTGTCAAAGGTTTCTAGGCTAATGACTTTAACGAGACCCGGATGGTCTAAATGTTGGCGAATGCGATACTCGTGCTTGATCCGGGTAATTGCATCAAGGGTGGGATATTCAGCTTTCAGGATTTTGAGTACGGTTGTATCCTGGTGGGTGGGGATTTTTCCTCGATAAATAATCGTTTCGATACCTTCGTGGAGAGTGCAGTGGATTTGGTATTGGGAGAGAAATTGCATGGAGTTCTCCTGAGAGTTGCAAATATATCTGATTCGAGTCGCTGTTCGCTGTTGACTGAGGACACGACCACCCTCAACCGTCAAAAGTCTTGACATGGCAACTGTTATATGCTTAATTAAACCATGTACTTAGGCCAACAAAAATCAAGCTTTATTTGCTCAAACAAGAATACAACTTGTACATAAAATGATAGTATTTATGCAATCAAGCCATTTTGCTACTATTATTCTCAATTAATATCCGATCGACAGCGGACGGCAACCACACCCCTACTATTCGGCTCTCCCCACTGTCCCTCCTCCCTTAGCAAGATACATTGTTAGAGAACGAAATACACAAAAATTTACATCTATAATTTGTGTAGTGTTCCAAATCGCTCCTCACCAGCAGCGATACAGCCCTCGCCCAGACAGTAGGATAGAAAAAATATGTTTGAACGCTTTACAGAACAAGCCATTAAAGCAATCATGCTAGCCCAAGAGGAAGCGCGGCGCCTCGGTCACAATTTTGTAGGCACCGAGCAAATTCTTCTGGGACTCGTCGGCGAAGGCACTGGCATCGCTGCAAAAGTATTACTGGATATGGGCCTCAACTTGAAAGAGGCGCGCAATGAAATCGAAAATATCATCGGTAGAGGTTCCGGGTTCCTCCCGCCTGAAATTCCTTTTACGCCCCGCGTCAAGCGCATTTTTGAGACGGCGCTGAACGAAGCGCGGCAGTTAGGCCACAATTACATCGGTACCGAGCACATCCTGCTGGGGCTGATTCAGGACGATGAAGGGGTGGCGGCGAAGGTGCTGCAAAACTTGGGGATCGATCGCCAGAGAGTCCGCACACAGGTAATTCGTGCCGTGGGAGAAGTCGCGGCGGTACCCGGAGGTAGGGGAGATAGCGGCGATCGCAAAACCCCGACTTTAGAAGAATTCGGCACAAACCTGACCAAGTTAGCCGCAGCCGGCAAACTCGACCCCGTAGTGGGCCGCGAAAATGAAATCGAGCGCGTGATCCAAGTGCTCGGTCGCCGCACGAAGAACAATCCTGTGTTAGTAGGCGAACCGGGAGTAGGCAAAACCGCCCTCGCCGAAGGCCTAGCCCAGCGGATTGTTAATAGAAACGTCCCGGAAATTTTAGAAGACAAACAAGTAATCAGCCTCGATATGGGTTCGCTGATTGCTGGTACAAAGTTCCGCGGCGAATTTGAGGAACGGCTAACGAAAATCATGGCCGAAATTCGCGCTGCAGGCAACATCATTCTGGTCATCGATGAAATTCACACCTTAGTCGGTGCAGGCGCAATTCAAGGCAGCATGGACGCCTCCAATATGCTCAAACCAGCCCTTGCTAGAGGCGAATTGCAGTGTGTCGGCGCCACTACCTTGGAGGAATATCGCAAGCACATCGAGCGCGACGCTGCCTTAGAACGCCGCTTCCAACCGATCAAAGTCGGTGAACCGAGCGTGGCTGAAACAATAGAAATATTGTACGGGTTGCGATCGGCTTACGAACAGCATCACAGACTGACAATTTCCGACGCAGCTTTAGAAGCAGCGGCTACACTGTCAGACAGGTACATTAACGATCGGTTTTTGCCAGACAAGGCGATCGACTTAATTGACGAAGCAGGTTCCCGCGTCCGCGTGATGAATTCACAAACTCCGCCCGAAGTTAAAGAACTCAAAAAGCAACTGCCTGCAGTAACAAAAGAAAAAGATGCAGCAGTGCGCGAGCAAGACTTCGACAAAGCTGGAAAATTGCGCGATCGCGAATTAGAAATTGAAGCCGAAATCGCCGAAGCTACGATCAATAAAAGTCAGCTCAAAACTTCTCCCATCGTCACCGAGGAAGACATCGCCCACATCGTGGCTAATTGGACGGGAGTACCGGTCAGCAAGCTGACAGAATCCGAATCGGAATTGCTGCTGCACATGGAAGATACTTTGCACCAGCGCTTGATCGGTCAAGAAGAAGCTGTCAGCGCAGTTTCTCGGGCTATCCGTCGCGCACGGGTAGGCTTGAAAAATCCCAATCGCCCGATCGCCAGTTTCATCTTTTCCGGCCCCACAGGCGTCGGCAAAACGGAACTTACAAAAGCATTGGCAACTTATTTCTTCGGTTCCGAAGAAGCCATGATTCGGTTAGATATGTCCGAATTCATGGAACGCCACACGGTTTCTAAACTCATCGGTTCGCCTCCCGGTTACGTCGGCTACGACGAAGGTGGCCAACTAACAGAAGCAGTCCGGCGCCGTCCTTACACGGTCATCTTGTTCGACGAAATCGAAAAAGCTCACCCGGATGTCTTCAACATGATGCTGCAAATCTTGGAAGACGGCCGCTTGACGGATGCTAAAGGTCGGACAGTTGACTTTAAGAATACACTGCTGATCATGACCTCCAACATCGGTTCGCGAGTGATTGAAAAAGGCGGCGGCGGTCTCGGTTTCGAGTTTGCTGAAAGTGCCGCAGACGGTCAGTACAACCGCGTTCGCAGCTTAGTAAACGAAGAACTGAAACAGGTTTTCCGTCCCGAATTTATCAACCGCTTGGATGAGATTATCGTCTTCCGCCAGTTGAACAGGGAAGAAGTGAAGCAGATTGCGGACATCATGTTGCAGCAAGTCTTCAGCCGCTTAACCGAACAGGGTATTACTTTGTCGGTGACGGATCGGTTCAAGGACTTGTTAGTTACAGAAGGCTACAATCCCAGCTACGGTGCTCGACCTTTGCGCCGCGCAATCATGCGGTTGTTGGAAGATGTACTGGCTGAGGAAATGCTCTCTGGGAAGCTGAAAGACGGCCAAAAGGCGATCGTTGATGTGGATGAAAACGGTCAGGTTAAGGTAGTGCCCGATGGTCCATCTGAGCCTAAATTGCCAGAATTTGCATTGAGCCATTAATGCCCTCTACAGACGGATAAATACTGTTGATTAAAAACCCGGTTTCTCTGAGAAACCGGGTTTTTCATTAAAAAATACTGGTTAAAAAAAAGCAACTTTAGGCAAGCTCTAAATCCTTATACAGCACTTCCGGCTGTTATGAGGTACAATAAGAAGAGATTCTAAAAATACATCAATGAAAGCATATTCAGTTGATTTGCGAAAAAAAATAGTAGCAGCCCATCAAGAACAGAAGCTGTCGATCAGAAAAACAGCCGCCATATTTTCCGTCAGTAAAAGCTTAGTTCAAAAATTGGTCAAGCAACAAAAAACTGAGGGAAATTTACAGCCGAA